>JBEQAN010000324.1:0-2502 GCA_041640315.1 Leptospiraceae bacterium | reverse complement strand
GCCAGGTAAAAGATGAAAGCTTTCCTCGTTTAAATTTATAATAAAAATCAAATCCATATTGATGATTCCATTTATTGGGGCTTGTGTCGGGATGCCATCGTAAATAAGAAAAACCAAATTGTGTTCCTGCATAATCTGAAAAAGGAATAAAGTGTTTTAAATGAGCAGTAAATAAGGGATTTTGTTTGATAGGTCCTTCATTATGGGCATGACCAAATACTTTTCCATTATATACACCAAGCGATAACTCTTGCCAGAAGGACCATGGGAAAAGGTACCGAAATTCTATTCCCGTATCTAAGATTCCTTCTTCATCTAATAGTTCTTTATGTACAATGGGAGATGTAGTAAAAGGAAAGTCATGTTGATGAATGCCATTTAATCTTCCCACATCGGGAAACATTCTTCCCAATCGAATATTGGTGCGTGGTATGATAGTAGCAGGAAACAAAAAAAAAGCTTCGTGTACTTCGGGAAATAACTCTCCTCCTTCGTAGTGTGCAGCGAATGTCAATGTACCATAAGCAAGTTGATCAATGGCACTAAAAAAGCCAAATTCTCCTGTTCGTATAAAATATTGATTTCCTGTATTATGGGGGGTATTATTGTCCCATTCCATAACAGAATCGACTGCTGCCATTATGTCCAGATTCCATGTGCGATTTAAAAATTGAAATTGCATCATGGAAGGTCTACCAGTAAAATCTTGATTCATTATATTTTCTTTATATTGTTCTTTTTTTTCTTTTGTAATCTCTTTTTCGAATAGCTTTTCTAAATCTTCTTGAGAAAATACTACAGCAGGTAAAAGAATGATAATAAAAATTATACGTTTTATGTAATTCATAAATGTGTCCTTTTAATAGATTTTAAAGAGCCCTCTCTTTAGAGGGCTTGGCTGAATTAGTTTTCGTTAGGGGCCACCATGACTATGTTGGAAAATCTCGTCAGAATTTATGCTTATAGAAACCTTTGCATTTTTTAATATAATGCCCCAACGACTGCCTTTTTTTTCGCTGGTACCACCTGGATTATTATTAGAATCTTCCGAATTATAATCTGCATTTGTTGTAGAACTTGTAGGACAGCTATTTCTCCATGCAACCAGATGCGGTGGAGTTTCTTTTGTATGTATCTCTACACAATGAGTAAAAGTATTTGATGTAGGTGCAAATCCATCCATGTTAACACCCCCTGATGTTCCATCAGGATGAAATGCTTTCGCTATATTACGTCCAAATTTAAAACCAGAACCACTTAAAGAACTATCCGCAGCTCCTATTAAAATAATTTCGCTATCGTCAGCATTAAGTGTGCCCTCAATTTTAAGAGACACTAGTTCTTTATCTTTCGTAGCTATCAGTTTTCCAGTCCCAGATGCCTCGTTATTTGCACAAGTAATATTTCCATCAACTATAAACTCCTCACCCCCTAAGGTACAATTAGAAGGAATTAAAGCCAATGCCAAGAACGCATTTTTATTATTGTCATCATCCTTTTTATTAAATATACTACACTGAGTGATCATCAATAAAACCAATACTACTAGTATTGAATGTTTGACTTTCATAACATCTCCTTATTAGTGTGATTTTTTGAATTGTAAATAACACTAAAAATACAAAAAGACTTTGCAGTCAATAAAAAAATATTATTTGATGCATCAAATATCATACTACTTATGATTTCATTAGATTGAATTCATTTTATATTAAAAAATTTCATTCAAAAATCTTATAATTTGAACATTTTTTATTCATAAGATTAAATTTAATCCATTTAAAATAAAAAATTTGCACAAAAAATATACAAATAAAATCCAACACTCTTTAAGAAAAGATTTAAAAATTCTTAATAGGCACCATAAAATTTAAACTTAGCTTTTACTTCAAAAGAAAATAATTAAAAAACGTTCATTTAATTAATAGATTTCTGTTAAAAAGGTGAGAATATATTAAGATTTATTTGATAAATGGTCTTTAATTCACTTTTGGCATATATATTGCTACTATTGTAATCGAGGGGGATGTTTAGAATTCAACCAGACTATAAAAAAAAGGTAATGAGTGTGGCATGCGGGGCACCTGTGCCCCTAATCTTCCACTACCCTTATTACACTTAAATGAGCACGCAAAAAAATAGAACTTTATCGTAAATTAAAAAACAAGCTATATATCATATCAATCTATATATTTTATATTTAAAATGTTTTTTGTAAAAAACAATCTTTGTATGTTCATAAAAAATTAATATTTACAAATCTTAGTGAAGAGAACCTGATCCTACTTGTATAGAAACCTTCGCATTTTTTAATTTTAAACCCCAACGTTCTCCTTTTTTTACACCAGCAACTGGGTTATCGTAATCTGCAGCACGTGGCTCCTCATCATTAGGACGTGGACATCTATCTGCAATTGCAACCATATGGGGTATGCTACCATGTGCATGAATATCTAAGCAGTAGGTAAATGGTAAATTTTCAGAGGGGGGAGTAAAACCAAA
>JBEQAN010000323.1:2313-2518 GCA_041640315.1 Leptospiraceae bacterium | reverse complement strand
ACCAAATTATTAAGGAGTTGTTATAATTATGAAGCATAAATGGTGTTTTATATTTTTATTAATATTTACTTATCATACTTTATTTTCTCTAGAAAACAAAACAAATTATAAACACATTAAAATTAAAATTTCTATAAAATCTACATCTCCAGAGATTATAAGAAAAGATATATTAAAATTTACTGAAGAAAAAAAGGGATATTTG
>JBEQAN010000323.1:0-2303 GCA_041640315.1 Leptospiraceae bacterium | reverse complement strand
CGGTATAAAACAATATTATTACACAGTTGGTTTATTTTTAAAAAATGCAAGTATTGTTGTTATTGAAATATTTTATCCCAGCGAAGTTGAATTTAATAAATATAACCAAATTATTAAGGAGTTGTTATAATTATGAAGCATAAATGGTGTTTTATATTTTTATTAATATTTACTTATCATACTTTATTTTCTCTAGAAAACAAAACAAATTATAAACACATTAAAATTAAAGTTTCTATAAAATCTACATCTCCAGAGATTATAAGAAAAGATATATTAAAATTTACTGAAGAAAAAAAGGGATATTTGATGAGTTTTCAAAATGATTTCATAAAAGTGAACTTTCCCAATGATAAGGATATACTCGATGAATTTATTGTCTTTTTAAAAGGAAAAGGTATAATTGTAAATCAAAATTTTTCAACGATTGATTATTCAGAAGAAATTTTAAATTTATCTACTAAAATCAAAGCTAAAGAAGAATATTTACAACAATTATATCAACTCATAAAAGAAGCGAATTTAATCCAAACCCTTGAGATTGAAAAAGAAATTTCAAAAAATATTGAAGAAATAGAAGCATTGAAGGGAGATTATAATTACTATTTAGAATTATCTTCAAGAGCAGAAGTAGAAATTAAATTTTTAACCTTAGAACAAAGAAATTTACCTTCAACTACTTATCCAGAGTGGATTTCACGCTTAGGCATATTAAATTTTTGGAGTAATTTTCATGAATAGCAAAAAAATTTTATTTATTTTTATTTTATTTTTTTTCAATCAATGTCAGACTGTATTAAGTAGTTTTGATAGCAATTTTGCTGTGTATCAAAAGAATCAATGTAATGAATCTAAAAAAAGCTATGGTTGCTATTTTGAGCGCTATATTACAGCGGATGGTGTTAGGATTGGTGTTAAAAAAGAAGAAAATAAACCATTTTCTAATTCTGTAAAAGTTTGGAAAGATTCCATCATACATTACTTAGAAGAAAGTGGTTATGAAATTTTAGAGTCAAAAACTATTAATAATTATGAAGTTATAAAATCAAGGATTCGCTTTAAAGAAGACAATTTTATCTATGGAATAGCTTTTAAAATGGATTCTGCCAATATTAAAGAAATTTATGTCATTGAATTTGCTGGTTTAGAAAATCATTATAAAAAATATGAAAAAGAAATATATCAGTTTGTAAATGAGCGTTTAAAAAAAAAATGATAATACAATTAGTTCCTATTTTCTTTTAAACTTTCATAATTTTATTGATATATCTTAAAGATTTAAAGAATTTAAAATTTCTAAAATATATTTGTCATGGGGAAATCCCTTTTTTTGTGTTTCTCTTATCCATAATATGAGGTAAAATTGATCAAATGGAATTGCATAAAAACCTATTTGAATATTTTCTGCATAAAAGCGATCAAAAAAAACATAAAATTGATTATAAATTTCTTTATCTTTATAAATAGAAGAAAGAAAAGGATTTTTTATTTGACTAAAATCGTTAATTCTTGAGTTCTTTTTTAAATCTAAAAGAATGGATTGAATTCGTAAATCAAGTAGATAGAAGGGATATTCTTTTCCGATAAGAAAACAACTAAAAATAGGAAGTTCAAGATCCTTAGGTTTTCCTATGTATATTAAGGGAAAGTTTAACTCTTGTTGATTGGTCTGAATTCTTTCGAAATTATTTGGTATTCGAATAGAAATTTGTTTTAACTCATTTTTTGATTTTATTGTAATTTCATTGTTGTTAAATTTATAATCAATCGATTCTAAAATTTGTTTTTTAATAGTTTGACGATTTTGATATTCAAGATAATCTAAGGCGAGACGTTGTTCTAAATAAAAAATTTGAAAAATGAGAAAAATAAAAAAGATAGTTAAAACGCTGATAAAATAAATTACATAATATGAAGAATAAAAAAAAATGAATGTTAGAATAAATAAAATCATAAAAAAATAATCTGGTAATTGATAAAATATCAATATTGTGAATATCAATGATAAGGCTAAAATTAGCGTTAATAATTTTATAATTCTATGTTGAATTATATAATTATTAAGATTTTCTAAAGGTAATATAAAAAACAATTTAATTAGAATAAGAGTAAGTACTACTGGAATTAAGGTTAAAAATATTCTATAAATCAAACTCCAAGCTGTGCTTAGTGAATAAAAAATAAAGAACGTAAAAAAAGCTAAGAAAAAATAAATTATTCTTGCCAATGTAAAATATTTTAATAATTTCATTATTACATTTTTTTTATAATGAAACAATAAAACAATTAAAAATAATCATCCT
>JBEQAN010000322.1:0-2520 GCA_041640315.1 Leptospiraceae bacterium | reverse complement strand
ATTTTTTTAGCAAGTTCATAAATTTGTTCTTTATTAGTGAGATCACAATATTGAGTGATTAAATTTACATGTTTTATATTTTGATTGTTTTGCCATTCTTTTTGTAAACGATTTAAATTTTCTTGATCGATATCCCAAATAACAATATTTTTTGCTCCTTTCTTAGCCATTTCTATAGCCATTAATTTACCAATTCCACTTGCTCCCCCCGTAATTAATACATTTTGATTTTGAATTTTCATAATACCCCCTAAGTGTAGAATAATGATTCAAAATATATTGTTTATTAGTTATGTCAATAATAAAAAAATAATAACAACGTTGTTATTAAAATAAATTCAAAAAGTACTAAGTTAATAATACCATTACTTGTTATATCAATTTCGATATGGTTCTAAATCCCTATAAAATTATTTATTTTTGAAAAAAAATTTTGCATACCAAGAATGCTTAGAATTCATTAAGGAATGTTTGACCTTCTAATATAATAAAAAAAAATAGTGATTAAAGATTAAATATTTTAAAAAAAATTTAATTTTGAATGATTAACGGAGTGAGATAATGAAAAGAACTTATCAACCATCAAAAATATCACGAGTAAGAACCCATGGTTTTAGGAAAAGAATGTCAACAAAAAATGGAAGAAAAGTTTTATCCAATAGAAGACGAAAAGGTAGATGGAAACTTACAGTATCAGACGAAGTCTTTAGAAAGTAATAAGAAGTTTATTATTAAGTCCAAGAAAGATATTTCTAAGATTTTTGAAAATGGAAAGACAATATATACAAAAGATTTTAGGATTCTTTATATAAAAAATGACTATAACCATATTAGATTTGTGCCATGTGTATCAAAGAAATGGGGTAAAAGTACTCTTAGAAATCGTTTTAAAAGACTTGTAAGAGAATCTATGTGGTTAAATCTAAAAGAATTGAAAGAATTACCTTTTGATATAGTGATTTTACCCAATTCCAATCAAATTAAAAATAAAAATTACAAAATTCAATCCGTTTTACCCCAATTTAATTATTTATTTAAAAAATTAAAACAAAATGAATAAGGAAACACCTATGCAAGAAAAACAACAAAATCCTACGTCCTCTCTTGTCCCAATCATGATAATAGGCCTAGCAACCATCTTATTGCTTCAGTATTTGGATTTTTCGAATCCCGAACGAAATATTCAGAGACAACAACCAAGTGAGGTAAAAGAATCAATTTCCCAACAAAACATTGATAAAAAAAATGATTTTGTTTTCGAAAATATAGAACCAAAAATAGAAGAGATTATCGTTAAAAACCAAAAAAATTTATATGTCTTGTCTAATAAGGGTGGTCGGATTGAAAAAATCTATCTATTAAGTAGTGATAATGTTAAAATTCCAGAAAGTGTAATCAAAGAGTCAAAAGATGAATTTGAGAAAAAATACTTAGCCTTAGAAATTACTCGGTATAAAGGAGTAGATTTTCAACCACATTTATATAAAAATCAAATTGTAAATCCTATTCTTAACGAAGCGTATTTCGATGTAGTTTTAAAAGAAATGAATTCTGATATATCTCAAGTAGTATTTTCGAAGAATGTAAAGTTTAATAAGCACCCTTTAAAGATTTATAAAATTTACAGATTTTTAGAAAATGAAAATTTTTTTCATCAAATTACTATTCTGAAAAATGAAGGGGATACTGAATTTATCTTAAATGGAGATTTATTTTATAAAGGTATAACTGCTCTAGGGCCAGAGCCCGAAGATATAGAAAATGAACGAATATTAAATACGTATGGTAGATTTTATCATTATAATGATAGTTTAAAAGTTTTATATGGATTTCATGCTGGAAATGGAGGTCTTTTTAGCTGTGGTAGTGCTCCTAAGGGTCGTTTTACTATTTTAACTGAAAAAATGGATGGATTAAAGTATGGGGGTGTATTTAGTCGGTATTTTATTTTTTATTCTCAATACCTCCCATCAGAAGGGTTCCATCATCCTGATGGTATTATTTTAGAGAATCAACCTCCTTATGATGGCTCATCTTCTTTTTCTTCTATCTTTTGGGATTTTAAATTATCCAAAAAAGAACCTAATAATTTAAGAGTTCTTGAATACTTACAATCACAACCAACAGACTCTGCAGTTGGTTTTTCTAAGTATATAAAAGAAGACCAAAAAAGAACAGATGTATTAATTATTGATCAACTTGTTTATGTAGGTCTAAGAAGTGATGAAGAACATAGATTTTTTCAAAAGGAAATTGCAAAAGGAGAATTTGGTATTGAAGAGCCAGAGTCTAGTGTTCGAGATGTGATTTATTCCTCTGGCTTTTTAGCCTTATTTTCTAAGTTAAGAGATGGTATTATATACTTGATGAAGTTTTTAAATAAATATATAAACAATTATGGATGGACGATTATTGCGATAGCATTGTTATTTAAGTTAATTACTTATCCTCTGAATCAAGTTCAAGCTAAAACCATGAAGAAAATCCATGAACTTAAGCCAGAGATTGATAGAATCAACG
>JBEQAN010000321.1:0-2523 GCA_041640315.1 Leptospiraceae bacterium | reverse complement strand
AAAGTTAATAATTGATAAATTTATCAAAAAAATAAAATAAGGAGAGTGGTATGAATTATGACTTTGATTTTATTGTGATTGGGTCGGGTTTTGGGGGAAGTGTTTCCGCAATGAGACTTTCACAAAAAGGTTATAAAGTGGCTGTAATAGAAGCGGGAAAGAGATTTGAAAATAAAGATTTTGCGAAGACTAATTGGGATTTTAAAAAATATTTTTGGTTTCCTTGGTTAACATTCTATGGAATTCAAAGAATAAATATTCTAAGACATACGTTGATTTTATCTGGTGCTGGTGTTGGTGGTGGTAGTTTGGTGTATGCAAATACTTTATATGTACCGTTAAAAAAGTTTTTCGAGCACCCAATCGTTAAAAAAATAGGAGGAGAAGAAGCTTTAATGCCATACTATGAAATAGCCAAAAAAATGTTAGGAGTTGCAACGACACCAAAGACATTCCTTGGAGATGAATATTTAAAAAAAACAGCAGAAATGATGGGATTTGGAGATACCTTTAGACCAACCCCAGCTGGTGTATTTTTTGGCGAACCAAATAAGGTATATAAAGATCCTTATTTCGAAGGCGAAGGTCCAGATAGAGTAGGATGTAATTTTTGTGGAAATTGTATGGTGGGATGTAGGTTTAATGCAAAAAATACCTTAGATAAAAATTATTTGTATTTTGCAGAGAAATTAGGTGCTCAAATTATCCCTGAAATGAAAGTGATAAAAATTGTCCCTTTAAGTGATGATGGGGATAAAGGATATGAAGTTCATGCTATTTCCACAACAAAATTATTTCGAAAAACAAAAAAAGTCTTTAAAACTAAAGGGGTCGTTCTCTCTGCTGGAGTTTTAGGTACTATGAAGTTGCTATTTAAAATGAAACAAGAAAAAATTATGCCAAATATTTCTGATAAACTTGGCCATTTTGTAAGAACAAACTCAGAGTCTGTTATTGGCGTTACATCTAAGAGAAAAGATGTAAATTTTTCCGAAGGTATAGCAATCACCGCTAGTGTATTTCCAGAGGAAGAAACTCATATTGAAGTGGTTCGATATGGAAAAGGATCGGATGTCATGAATGGATTAGCAGCACCAGTGATGGTAGATGGTGGTGGAAAGATTCCTCGTCAATTAAAATTTATTCTTGCTGTCTTAAGACATCCTCTTCAATCTTTAAAGATGTTTATACCGACTGGATTTGCTCATCGTACAATAATTTTATTAGTGATGCAGACTGTAGATAATTATATTAAAATAAAACATAAAAGAACATTATATTTTCCTTTTAGAAAGGTTTTAACTTCTGAATTAGATAAGGGTAATAAACCTCCTAGCTATATTCCAATAGCAAATGAATTTGCCCGTAATTTAGCGAAACTTATTGATGGTATTCCAAGAAGTTCCATCAATGAAGTAATTTTTGATATTCCTATGACTGCTCATATATTAGGCGGAGCATGTATGGGAGAAACTAAAGAAGAAGGTGTAATAGATTTACAAAATCGATTATTTGGATATAAAAATTTTTATGTATGTGATGGTTCTATGATTCCAGCTAATTTAGGAGTAAATCCAAGTTTGAGTATTACAGCCTTTACAGAGAGAGCTATGTCTTTTATTCCACCTAAAGAGAACCATTCTATGCATATTTTTAATTTTGAAAAAAAATGGAATATTGAAAACTATTTACAAAGATATAGTTATTCTATAAAATAATTAAAGAGAGAGTGGTGGTAATAAAAAGCCACCAACTTATTTTAAACCACCAATTGTTCTGTTTTATTACTTTTAACAGGATCTTGTTCACTTTGTTTTGGTGGTCTTCCTTTAAATTCATCCATTGTATGATTCACACCTAAAAGATTAATAAAGAAATCGAAGAACCATACGGGAAATAATCTTAAAATAGGAAGTAAATAAACAATCCATGGCATATAAAGCCTTCTTTTGTCTTTTTCAATTGCTTTAATGATTTTTTTTACGACTTTTTCCTGATCTAATATTGGGAGAATCCATGGCCATTTTGTTTTAACACCTTCAAACATACCAGTATTAATATAATAAGGACAGACCACTAAATTTTTTACTGGCCATTGATTTCTATGAATTTCCATTCGGAGAGATTCATCAAAACCAAAGGCAGCAAATTTCGAAGCTCCATAGTCTGATTGTTTATATACACCAATCATACCAGCAGCGGATACAATATTAACAATATAACCATTTTTATTTTCTATCATTTTAGGTAAAAAGGCTCTCACAGTCCAGAAATGAGCTAACACATTAACTTGAAATGTTTTAATGATTTGTTCATCTTTTATCTCTAAAAATGATTTTCCAGAGACAATACCAGCATTATTTACTAAAATATCTATAGAACCAAGGTGAGCTAAAATTTTTTTAGCAAGTTCATAAATTTGTTCTTTATTAGTGAGATCACAATATTGAGTGATTAAATTTACATGTTTTATATTTTGATTGTTTTGCCATTCTTTTTGTAAACGATTTAAATTTTCTTGAT
>JBEQAN010000320.1:0-2525 GCA_041640315.1 Leptospiraceae bacterium | reverse complement strand
TTTATTTAAAAGATTCTTTTTTTTATTTTTATTAATCATTTTTGCTTGTACCACAGAGAAATCTACACCACAGATTCAGTCATTAATCGAAATTCAAAATGAGCATACTCATGATATTATCATTTATTATGATGATGTAAGAAATGGTAGAGATGATTATTATACATCAGAAAACTTTGGACATAGACATAGAGTTGTTATCGATTTACTTGATAGAGAAAAACTCCTCTTAGGTTTGACAATAGAAAAGGAAACAGAAGAAGCACTGGGACATAAACATAAACTCATGCTGAAAATTTTAGACTATTAGATAATAAATGCCCCAGCGATGAAAAAGAATTATATGTGTTTTGAAAGGATTTTTTTGATTTGCTCCTTAGGTAGTAAACCGATGATTCTTTCTACTGGTTGACCATTTTTATAGATCATAACAGTAGGAATAGCGGTTATACCTAAGGAACTTGCTACCATGGGATTTTCATCTACGTTAATTTTTTTAAATTGAACATTGTTCATTTCATTGGACAATTGTTCTAAGATGGGCGAAAGCATTCTACAGGGCCCGCACCATTCAGCCCAAAAATCTATCACAACAATTCCAGAAGATGTTTCACTAACAAATGTATCATCAGTAATTTCTTTTACAGCCATAATTACCTCTTTTTAAAACAATAGTTTTATATTTTAATTATATTAATTGTTTATCAAATTAATCATAAATCATTATAAAGCAATTATTTTTTTTTATCTTGTTTTTTATCCTTTGATAAAATCGATTCAATTTTCTCTTTTGTTGATTCAATTGCAAGGCTAATTCTATTTTCTTCGTTTTTATCTCCCATAAAATTATAGATTCTTTTTGTAAGTTCTAATATTTTCTGTAAATTGTATAAGCTATCGAGATCTTTTCCTGCTAACTCATACTTTGAGCGATATTCTTGCGCACTTTTTTGTAAAATTTCTATTAATAAATTTAAATGATTGTGTAGTGAATCATAAAACTGCATGTCTGGATTCTTCGTTTTTTCTAATAGTTTAAAGTCTAAAAACATAAAAGTTAGTAATGATAATTTTTGATAAATCTCTGGGAATGACCATCTATATTTACCTTGATATTCTAATTCATAAACTTTATTGGTTATATTGTATAAGGCTTTAACAAAATGATAACGTTTTGTTGGATCCATTTCGGGAATTTTTTCAAGAAATTCTGCATTGTCTGTAAAGGTAGAATAAAAGTCAATATTTGATTTCCCTAAAAAATCCATAATAATTGTATAAATTTCTTTTCGTGCATCGTTGATATAATTATCCCCTCGAATATTTTGTATAACTTGAGACAAGATTGCAAGATTTATATTGATGGAAACTATTTGGATTCCAAATATAGCCATTTTTACTTTTATATAATATTCTAAATCTGGATTTTTTTTAATTAAACTATGTAACATCTTCTTTTCTTTTTCTAATTCATTGATTTTATCTTTATATTTCGTTGATTTTACTTTGAATTCCTCTTTATCTTTTTTTGTAGTTTTTTCTAAAGCCATGGTACCTCATAAAATATCTTTAAACAAGAAAAGAAAGAAAAATTTAATTGATTATTAAAAAAAATAATTTTGTATGGTATTATGAAAACATTATTATTAATTGGCGGCATTGGTGGCACTGAACTCTTTATAATCCTTGTAATCGTGTTATTATTATTTGGTGGTAGAAAAATCCCTCAGTTGGCGAGAGATATTGGACTTGGTATAAAGGAATTTCGAAAAAGCTTATCTGGTTCTGAGGATACACAAAAATTAACTTACGAAGAAGAGGAAGAAGAACAAAAACCCGTAACAAAAAAATCAACCAAGAAAAAAATTAAATCATAATAATATCTGGAATGGCATCAAAAAAATCTAAAAAAGAATTATCTTTAGAATCTAATACTACAAAAAAAAAGATTAAGATCGAAAAAGTTAAAAAACCAGCAAAAATCCTACCCACAGCAACCGTTGATTCACTAAAAGAAGAAGACGAAGATGAAGTTATAGACCCCCGTGAAAAATACATGACCCTTGGAGACCATTTAGAAGAATTACGTATTAGAATTTTATCAATCATTTTTTTGTGGATTCTATCATCAGGTATCATAGGATTTTTTATTGAAGATATACATAAGTTTTTAGTACAACCTTATATAGTGGTTTCAAATGAACCCTTAATCCTTGGAACAGTTTATGGTCCTTTGGAAATCTATTTTAAACTTTCAATCATCTTAGGGATTTTAGTATCGTTGCCTATTAGTTTATCCATTTTATGGGGATTTATAACACCAGCACTCAGCAAAAGAAGTGCCATCTTAGGACATGGGGTTGTAATTGTTTCATCTATTCTTTTTTGGGTTGGGGTAATTTTTGCATGGATTTATTTATTTCCATTTAGTTTGAAAATGATGTTAAATTATCTTTTGCCATATCAAACCATTGCGCAAACTACCATAGAAAAATATTATAGTTTTTTATTTTTAATTTTGATTG
>JBEQAN010000319.1:0-2529 GCA_041640315.1 Leptospiraceae bacterium | reverse complement strand
CTATAAGACGAGATAACAATTTTGGTTCCAATTCTAAATTATCTTCAATTCGTTTTTGAGCTCGAATCAATAAATCTTTTGCTGCATTTAAATCCCTTTCAATGGATAGTCGAGATGCCTCCATCATCGCTTTACTTGCATAGGCTAATAAAGTTTCTATACGTACTTTTTTATTAACATGCTTTTCTAAATCTACATTCGATTGAAATGGGGGTTTATAAGAATAAGAAATTTTTTCGTATTCAGAATGTTTTTGAATGTTATAGAAAGAAAGTTCTCCATCAATGATGGATTCTTGACGTGATGCTACTTCTCCATTTACTTCTAAAATCATCACAAAACTTCTAAGATCATCTGAACGTAGATCCCCAGGACGAATTATAATTGCATTTTCTAATAAATCAAACGGTACATCAGAAAGCATTTCTTTAAAAGCAATTCCTTTTTTGAAATGGATTTTGATTTCGAGTCCTTGTCCGTAAAGTGCTGCTAAGTTCCCAAATTCTTTAAAAAAGATTTCACTAGATTGTTCTGGTCCCTCTATAAAATAAAAATTACCACCACCAGAAAGAGAAATATCCTTTAATAAAGATTCTGAAAAATCCTTTCCAACCCCCATTGTAGTGGTATTGATGGAATACCCAAAGTGTTCTTTGGCAATTTTTTTTAATTCTGCTGGATTTACAATTCCAGCATTTGCCATACCATCAGTAAGTAAAATAACACGTTTGATTGCTTTTTCTTCGAATTCTCTTAACATTTTTAAAGCTAGGAGCCAGCCTCCACTCAAATTGGTTGATGATCCAGCTGTGATACTTTGAATTTTTTTTATTACTGAAAATTTATCTGTTAAGGGAATTAAAGGTTGTATCAATTCTACGTTAGTATCATAAGCAACAACACCTACATAATCTTTTCTTGTTAACCAATTTACAAGTGCACTGGAAGCTTCTATTACGGATTGTAATTTATCTCCATACATCGATTTACTTTTATCAATAACGATCACTACTGCAATTGGTAATCGATTTGTATCTTCTGAAACTGGTGGCGTTTCAATAGATACCATTGCATGGAGCAAATATTTTTCGTTGGATTTTAATATATCATATTCTGATTGTATATTAAATTTTATATTTTCCATGTTATTTTTACTAATTCTTATTGATATTATTTTGTAAACTAATTTTCTATTCTTATTATATCCAACTTGTTTTTGTTTTTTTGATTTGCTTCTCTATTTCTATCTATATCTTGGAACTCTCTTGAAAAATTATACTGTTCCTTAAGTTCGCTATAGGGAATTTGTTTTTCTGGGAAAATTAATTCCTCATCTTGAGAAATCAAGGGGATGTTTTTTTGATTTTCTGGATTGATTTCCTTTATGTTGGAATCAGGTATGGGAGGCAATGTTCTATTTTCTAAATTTTGTATTTGTAGTGGAATTTCTTGTTTTACGAGATCATTTAAATCAGGTAAAATGATGGAACGTTTTTTTGTATTTTGATTTTTTATTATAGTTTCTCTAAATTGATTTAATTGAGTTTCACTACTTACTACTGGCGCGTCCTTTTTTCCTTTTAAAAAACTAAATATTGAAACTAGAACTGCAAGAATTAACCAAATACCAAGTGATAAAAAAGCAATAAATTTTCGGATTTTATAGGGAATATTATTATAGAATTGATCAATTTTAGAAAAAATCATTTCAAACATAATGTTTCCTCCCAAATATCGACTAATTTAGTGGATTCCAAAGAAAAAATTAAATTCTTTCTTTTAAGAAATCCAAGATTTTATCTATGGACACTCTTATTTGCTCTGTTGTATCTCTTTCTCGGATGGTTACGGTTTGATTTTCTTTTGTTTCATAATCAACGGTAATACAATAGGGTGTTCCAAGTTCATCTTGTCTATAATATCGTTTTCCTATAGAACCAGATACATCCATTTCTACGGGATAGTATTGAATTAAATCTTTAAAAATATTTTCTGCGATTTCTGGTAGTCCATCTTTTTTTACTAAGGGGAAAATACCTGCCTTTACTGGTGCAATTTTGGGATGCAATTTTAATACTGTTCTTTGCTCTTTTGTATCTGGATTTTCTACATAATATCCATTGGAGATAACTGCTAAAAACAATCGATTTACACCGAGAGCTGGTTCTACTACATAGGGAACATATTTTTCTTTCGTGTCTGGATCCACATATTCTAAATTTTTCTTTGAATATATCATATGTTGACGAAGATCATAATCTGTACGAGATGCAATACCCCAAAGTTCACCCCATCCAAATGGGAATTTGAACTCAATATCCACTGTGTTTTCTGAATAAAATGCCAACTCTTCTTTAGTATGGGCGCGAACTCTTAAATTTTCCTCGAAAAGACCTATGGATTTTAACCAGTTCATGCAGTAATCTACCCAGTAATCAAACCATTCTTTTTGTGTTCCGGGTTTACAAAAAAACTCCATTTCCATTTGTTCAAATTCTCTTGTTCTAAATATAAATTGTCTTGCGGTAA
>JBEQAN010000318.1:0-2530 GCA_041640315.1 Leptospiraceae bacterium | reverse complement strand
TGCCCATTCATTAAATGAATCGTTGTATCGGGATTCGTTTCTATGGTTTCAATTAGCCTATGATTTAAAAAAAATGGTTTTTTATTTAATCTATGTAGTTCTATCATCTTGAAAAAATAAAAAAAAAGTATATTATAAAAGCTACAAAAAATTTTTGTACTTTAATTAGTATGAATTATGAAAAGTAAAATCTCATCATATTTGAAGTCTATTTTAATTTTAATAATATTTATGATCTTAAACTTAGCCATAAGTTTTTCAATTCAATTTTTACTACATACAAATCAAATTACGATGAACAATTTTAAATTATTATTATCATTGAATTTTATAATTCCCACAATCATTATTTATCTTATTTTTTTTCGAAAAATTAAAGTTTATTATTATTTACAAAATAACATTTTTTTTTATATTATCATAATTTTACTCTCTTTCAGTATACAAATTATTGGAACAATCATAGAAATATGGAGTATGTCATTTATTCCAGACCCCTATAAGAACTATTATGAACAACTAAAAGAATTATTATACCCAGATAACTTAATAGATTTAATTTTTACCTTAGTAAGTGTTGGATTGATAGCACCAATTTGTGAGGAATTATTATTTCGTGGATTTCTTTTAGATTATTTATTAAGGTATAATAATTTTTTAATCTCAAATATTTTTCAATCTATCTTATTTGGTATTGCTCATATGAATCCTTTTCAATTGTTATATGCAATTCCTATTGGATTTTTATTTGGCTGGTTTTATTATAAAACCAAAAATTTTTTAATTCCTATCTTACTTCATATTGCAACCAATACAATTTCAGTTATACTTTCAGTAGTTGAGATTCATAATCCTTTCTTGAAAGAATTTCTTCATTTTGGATCTAATGCCTCCTCTATCCATGAATTACCCTCCCCCCCAATTTTTGTATCAATAGTAATATTAGTTCTTTCCATTTTCGTTTTACCAAAAATTAATAAAAATTAGTCTATTTTTATACAAACCTTACCAAAATGAGATCCAGAGTTCATATATTGGAACGCTAAGGGTGCATCATGAAAAGCAAATACTTTATCGATAACTGGTTTCATTTTAAAGAATTCAATCGCTTTACACATTTCCTGAAAAGAACGTTTATGTCCCACCACAATGCCTTGAATTTTTATATTTTGCATCAATACTGGTGTAAGATCCAATGGTGATTGCCTACCTGCTAAAACTCCTATTAAATAAATTGTACCACCTGGACTTATAGATTTAATTGACTTTTCTAATGTACCTACACCACCAACTTCAATGATATAATCAACCCCTTGCATCTTTGTATATTTTAAAACCTCTTTTTCCCAATCTGGATTTTCTTTATAATTAATAGTAAAATCAGCTCCAAGTTCTTTAGCTCTTTCAAGTTTTTCATTACTACTAGATGTAATAATCACTCTTAATCCCAACATTTTCGCAAACTGCAATGCGAAGATAGATACACCACCAGTTCCCAAAGTTAATAAAAGCTCTCCGGGTTTCACATGCCCATGTTCCACAATAGCACTCCAAGCTGTTAATCCAGCACAAGGTAATGTGGCACCTTCCTCAAAATTTAGATGTTCAGGTTGAATCACTACATCGTTTTCTTTTACAATCATATATTTCTGTAATGTTCCATCAATTGGTCCCCCCAATGTTTGCCTTAACATAGAGCGAAATGGCTTTCCATCATACCAACCCTGGGCAAATAATGGAGTTACAATATCTCCTTCTTTTATATTTTTTATTTTTTTACCCACTTTTATTACAACCCCACTTCCATCAGAACAAGGAACTAGAGGTAGTTTTAATTTCGGATTATATTGACCTTTGATCATTAGTAAATCTCTATAATTTAATGAAACAGCCTTCATTTCAATTAAAAGTTCATCTTCATCAATTTCTCTTACAGTTGTTTCTTTTAATTTTAAATTTTCTATTCCAAACTGCTCAAAAATCCATTGAATATTTTTCATAACATCCCTATCAAAATTATTACAATGTATGGATCAAATCTTTTTTATAAGACTCTTTGAATTTTTCTTAAGTAAGATTAATTTTTTCGAAAAAGAATATTATCAATTGCTAAGAAAAAGATTTTTAAAGATAACGTTTACTTATTAAGATAAAGTTAATTTATAAAATTCTATAAATGATTTGCCTTGGTAATTTCTAAGAGTAATTAAAATAATCTTAATTTGATGATTCATCCTGAATATAAACTAAAATTAATTATGGAAAACTTTATAAACCACCCATAATTTTAATCTCACCCATCTTGAAGGATGAACGATTTTAACTGTTTGTGCATAATTATGCAAAAGGGTTGTTGGAGTTTGGTGGGGTTCTCGGTTTTGGATAGGTTTGGGGATGATGAGATCCAAAGTTGTTTCTTGGTTTTCTTCCATTTCCCAGTCAAGCAATGATTCTTACAAGAAAGCTCATGGAATATCCAAGGGAAAATTTTAGATGGTATAATTGTCCCCAATAGGTTGGGTTGAGGGAA
>JBEQAN010000317.1:0-2533 GCA_041640315.1 Leptospiraceae bacterium | reverse complement strand
TTACAAATATATAAATTAAATAATTTACTAAATTTTATTAATTATTAAACTTATTAAATTTTTTAATATTGCTTATCAAATTGAAATATTTATTGACTTATGACTAATTTTAATTTAAATATATGTAAAAAAATATGAATCAAACAAAATCGTCGACTTTAACAAATTTAAAAAGTTTCTTAGAACAATATCCATGGGAACAAGAAAATGTGATCCTCGAATTAAACTTACTCGAAGAAGAAAAATTAGATTTTCTTTGGTATTTTAATCTCAAATCTAGACCAGAGGAACTATGGGATTATCTTTCTGATACCTCAGCAACTAATAAAGCCTTAGGTCTACCCCCAATGGAATTTAGAGAAGAAAATGGAAAATTATATGGTAAATCTATAAATGCAGGAATTCTTTTAGAATGGGAAGAACCACCTTGGCAGTGGGAGTATGGAAAATATATTAAAAATCAAAGAATCTATTCTAAGGGATTTGCTAAATATGTTCGCGCGATGTATCTTTTTGACTATGATGATAATCTAAAACAAACCAATTTATATATATATTTTGGTTGGATCCCAAGGAATGTATCAGGTAAAATTTTACTAAAAATTGCCATGCCTAAGATTCAAAAAAAATATGGAACTTATCTAAAAAAATTAGATGAGATGATCCAACAAAAAAGAATCAATGAAATCCTTCGTTTTGATCAAAATCCTGAAATCATTAAAAAAACTTTGGAAAAAATATATTCTTTATATGAAGAGTTAGATGACGATAGTTTAAAAAAATATTATAAGGATATATGGCAATATTTATTAAAACAGAATAATGATTTTTTGTATAGAATCCGAATTAAAAAGATTGCTAAAGACTTAAATATAAATTTTTTCAAAGTTCTTGAATTCTTCTTAAAATCTACTCAAAAAGGATTTTTTGTCTTAACATATGATATTGTATGTCCACATTGTAAAGGCGTAAGAAGAGAATTGAAAAACTTAGGCGAAATTCCAGAATCAGATTATTGTGAAGTTTGTAAAATTGACTTTGATTCTACCACATTTAATAATATAGAAATCAGTTTTAAAATTCACCCTTCAGTATTAAAAATAGAAAAACAATTTTATTGTGCCGCAGAACCAGCTAAAAAGCCCCATATTCTTTTACAAAAAATCATTCCCCCTAATACTTCAACAGAAATTGAATTAAATTTTCCTTTTAAAGTTTATCGACTAAGATGGTTAGGAGAAAAAAAATATGTAATTATAGAAATTAATGAAAATGGCAGTAAAAATCTCATGATAAACGAATTTTTCGATGATAATAATTTACATAAAGCATTATCCTATAATTCCATCATAAATGTTAAAAACCATTCCAATGAAGAAAAAGAAATTATTTTGGAGTATTTTAAAGACGATGAACTGATACTAAGACCCTATGAATTATTTAACTTTCAAGAATATCGAGATCTATTCTCTGAAAATGTCCTAAGTACTAAAATCAAATTGGATATAGGGATCCAATATTTAATGTTTATTGATATGTCTAGTAGCACAAAAATGTATTTAGAAAAAGGAGATGATATTGCATTCTCTATCGTTAAAAAATTTTTTGAAATTAACTATAGTTTTATTAAGAAAAACTATGGTGCAGTAGTTAAAACTATGGGCGATTCCATCTTTGCCTCATTTCCTAACGAAGAGCTTCTTTTACAATGTGCAATGGAGATTTGGTACTTTTTTAATTCTTATAAAGATATTAAAATCAAAATTGTTTTAAATAAAGGGAAAGTCCTCGCAGTGAATTTAAATACTGGGATCGATTATTTTGGAACCCCCGTTAACATTCTTGCAAAAATGGAAAAATATTTAAAAGAACAGGAAATCGCAATTCCCGATATTATATATCAAAATATGAGAGAAAAATCTAATCACTTTTTTAAAAATATAAAATTTTTGCGAACAGAACTTCTCACATTTGAGAATATACAAGATAAATCGTTTATTTTTCATATTTTTGGCAATATATAAAATCTCAATATTTTTTAAATTTATCAAAATTAAATCTCTATATTATTATAAATGATTTGACCAATGATGATTCATATCTGTTTTATCCCTATGAATATAGAAATACCTCCATACCCCATTGTAGGAATTATCATGGGTAGTTCTTCAGATCTTGAAACAATGAAGGAAGCATCTAACATTTTAGAAGAATTTAATGTGCCTTACGAAATGAAAATAGTCTCAGCCCATAGAACTCCAGAGTGGATGTATGAATATGCACAAACTGCAGATGCAAGAGGTATAGAAGTTATTATCGCTGGCGCAGGTGGGGCTGCACATTTACCGGGAATGACCGCATCCATTACCCATCTTCCCGTTATTGGAGTTCCGATTCAAAGTAAAAGTCTTAATGGAATTGATTCTTTATTATCTATTGTCCAAATGCCCGGAGGAATTCCCGTTGCTACTGTAGCTATAGGTTCAGCTGGAGCAAAAAATGCGGGATTACTAGCAATCAGAATCCTTAGTAT
>JBEQAN010000316.1:0-2548 GCA_041640315.1 Leptospiraceae bacterium | reverse complement strand
ATTTGGTTAGAAGGATCATGATGTTCCATTTCCCATTCAATTAAAAGTCTTATAATAAGACTAACACTATATCCAGTCATCATGGATATATCTTTTAAGAGTTGATGAACTTCCATGGATACCCTTATAGTTTTATGGATATATTGTTTACAAACGGTTTGGTAAATTTTTTTACTACTCGCTTTATGAAGAGAAAGTTTTTTAAAATCCTTCATATACTTCTGAATTAAATATAGAAACATATCTGAATTTTTTAAAAAATGTTTTCGGATAAGGTTAAAGGTAGGTACGTAATTGTTATGAAGCATAAACCTTAATAAAACACTTTTAGTAGAATTCTTTAAGTTATCATTGTTGTAATGTATATTATATGTGATCATATCATTATTTATAAATCACATAATTTGTTTTTTTTTTTGGAAAAAATTTTCAGTTTTTTAAAAAAAAATCTAACTTTTAATAGAATTATTAGATGTTTTATTATTGTTCTTGAAAAAATTTATTCTAGGACAAATTTTATATTTAACAAAATTGATAAAGGATCTCCTAACTCTTGAGGGATGGGTTCAAAAGGAGCAGATTGATGAATAGTGCGAAGAACTTCATTGATAAAATTTTCATTTGTTCCTTCGATAACATATAGGTGAAGGATTTGACCGTTTCGACTTAATTGTAGATGAACTTTTACATATCCTTGTCTTTCCATAAGGAGTTCAATTTTGGGATATCGTTTATTTTTTTCAATTTTCTGTAATATTCTTGCAATATAAGAGTCCTTTAATTGACCCTCGGAACCTACTTGCATTGAATTACTTTCGGTCTTCGTAAGACTTTCGTTTTTCATTTCTTTAATCTGTTGTTTTGAAATTGATTTTTGATATTTTATAAGATTTATAGGGATATAGAAGGAATTTTTTCCTTTTAAAGAAAAATTTAAAATTTCATCATTAGAAGAATTTGATAAGAAATTAATAATAAATAATAGATTTATACTGATAATGAAAAAAAATAGATAAAACAAATTCCCCGATAAGATGAATGATTCTAGCTTAGTTCGAATCCACTTCATATTCCAAGTATAACTGTATATTTTGATTTTTTTGAATTCTTGCAAAAACTTCTACTACAAAACCATAAGGAATATTTTTATCTATTTTTAAGATGATTTTATCTGGCTTTTGTTCTTTTAAGATAAATTCTAATTCAAGAAGTTCAATATCTTTGCCATTCCATAGGATATTATAATGACTTGTTTCTGTTTTTTGTATTGCTAAAACTGGAATATTAGAAGATGATGTAACTCCACTATCTTCTAATCGAGGTAATTCAATGTTAAGAAAAGAATGAATTTTCCCAAGACTTAAAATCAAAAAAATGATTATTAAAAAAACCACATCAATTAAAGAAGTTATATCGATTTTGAATGAACTAGGTTTGTTATATCGAAATTCTATCATAATTTGTTATTCCTTCAATACTTCATCAATTTTTGATAAAGTATAATTTAATAATTCTATTCTTTTTTGAACTTTTGATTCTATAATTGAATAAAATAAATAACTGGGAATAGCAACCATTAATCCAAAGGCAGTTGTTAACATTGCCACCCAAATCCCATCGGCGATGATAGAGGGAGCGACTTGATCCGATAATTCAGATATTTTTTGAAAGGATTGGATCATACCTAATACAGTGCCTAAGAGTCCAATGAGGGGAGCAATTTGGGTTATCAGTGGTAATATCATAATTCTCTTATAAAGATTTTTAATTAATACTTCGCCCTCTCGTTTTATAATGAGTTCTCGTTTGTTTTTCGGATGAGAGAAGTAATATTGTAATAAAATTAAAATTTCATTTCTATTTAGTTTTTTATTAAGTTGAAAATATTTATAAAAAATTTCATTCGCAGTTGTTTTGGTTTTTTCTAAATCTGATAAAAAATCAAATAAGATTTTTTTGGGAATAGAAGTATAAAATAAATAGACATATCTTTCTAAGAAAATCGAAATAGATAATATGCCAAGAAAAAGGATAGGCCACATTAGCCATCCACCTTTATGAAATAGTTGTATAAAATCCATAGTATTAGTAAGATGAAATACCAAATTTTACAGATAGAACTAAAGATAAATAAAAAAAGGAGCCGGGTGGGTGGCTCCCAAAAGTTGATCTTGCCTCTGGTCTTGAACTTATACTTAGGAGTGCTAAATGAAATTCAATCCTTTGAATTTCATAATTTTATCTCTACTTGGATAAAGGCATTTCTACCAGGTTCTGGAACTTTTATGTATAAACTAAAGGGATCTCTTAAATAAGAGAGGTGTTCGTAATAATATCTATTAAAAATATTTTTTATACCAGCAGTAATTTTTGTAGTAGAAGTTTTATCTTTATTAAGTTCATAACCAAAATAAAGATTTCCTATGCCCCAACCTGGGGTTTTCTTTTCGTCAATATTTTTATCAACAAATTTTTGTGATGCAGCGAATTCGCCTTCTAATTCAACAAAGTAATTGTTTAAAAGATATTTAAGGGATAATAATCCTTT
>JBEQAN010000315.1:0-2562 GCA_041640315.1 Leptospiraceae bacterium | reverse complement strand
TTTAAAATGGATGAAGTAAACAAAAAAGAAATTTATATAATTGAATTTGCTGGTCCGGAAAATAATTATAAAAAATACGAAAATCAAATAAATCAGTTTATAGATGGCTACTTTAAGAAAAAGATAGTTCTACAGTTTATTCCTATTCTATTATTTAATTTCGAATAAATATTTAAAATAGTTCTTTGCATTTATCCTTAGAAAGCTAAGGAATTTAAGATTTCTAAAATATATTTATCATGGGGAAACCCTTTTTTTTGTGTTTCTCTGATCCATAAAATGATATAAAATTGATCGAAAGGGATTGCATAATAACCAATTTGAATATTTTCAGCATAAAATCTATCAAAGAAGACAAAAAATTGATTATAAATTTCTATATCTTTATAGAGCGAAGAAAGAAAAGGATTATTTAGTTGATTAAAATCGTCAATTCTTGAGATTTTTTTTAAATCTAAAAGAAAAGATTGTATTCGTAAATCTAATAGAGTAAAAGGATAGTTCTTTTTGATAATAAAACAGCTAAAGATGGGTAGTTCTTGATTTTTAGGTTTTCCCATATATATTAAAGGGAAATTAAAAACTTGTTCGTTAGAATTTAGCATTTCGAAGTTATCTGGTATCTTAATTAGAATTGTACTTGAATCATTTTTTGATGTAATTATAACTTTATTATTTTCGATTTTATAATCTAAATATTCTAAAATTTGTTTTTTAATATTTTGATAATTTTGATATTCCAGAAGATCTAATGCGATTTTTTGTTCAAAGTAAAAAAACTGGAAAATAAGAAACGTAAGGAAAATTGTTATAATACTTATAAAATAGATCACATAATACGAAGAATAAAAAAAAATCAGAGTAAAAACAAATAAAACAATATAAAAGTAATCTGGTAATTTGTAAAATAATAAAATTATAAATATAATAAGCAAGGTTACAATTAAAGTTATTAATTTTATCAATCTATTTTGATTTATAAAACTATTAATATTTTCTAAGGGTAGTTTCAAAATGGATTTTACTAAAAATATAAATAATAAAACTGGTATTATAGAAAAAAGGATTCTATAAGTGAAATCCCAATTCAAAGATAAAAAGTAAAATACTAAGAATGTAAAAAAAATTAAGATATTGAAAAATATTCTTGTCATTGATAAATAATTGAATAATTTCATTACTACAAATTTTTTATTATGGGACAAAGATACAATTAAAATAAAAAAATACCTATGAATGCATTTTATAAATACATTGAGGACAAGGAAGAGTTGCAAATCGTAGTTTTTTCATTAGATTGTATATTAGATGGAAAAATTCATGATCAATTACGATCGGATGGAATATTTTTAAAAAAAATTAAAAAAGTTTGGATAGATTTCATTTCTATAAATGAATTTAATTCGCTTGCTATATCGGAGTTAATCAATTTAAATAATAAGCTTAAAAAATATAATCCAGATGTTGAAATTCATTTAATAAATGTAAAACCTCAGATTAAACATGTATTACAACTCGTAGATGTTAGCAGTTACTTTAAGATACATAATTCTTAAAATCACGCTTCTAAGTTTTTTTTATTTGATGATTAAATGTTATCCCAAACCTTATTGGATTAAAGAAACTCATTATGCTATTACTCTTGAAAAAGATGATTCTCCAAGATTGATATTTTATTTTGAACCGAATTCTAATCATGATTCAATTAAAGATTTAACTTTGTCTATTTTCAGTTTTCTTGATATGTTAAAAACGTATCCCTATTTAACTATAAAAAATACAACTTTTAGAATTGTAGTTTATAAAGATTATAATTCGTACAAAACGTATAAACCGTTTAAGTTAGATTCCTTAGGTCATTTTGATAGGAATAAAAGACTTATCCATGTCCCTTTGTATTTGAATCCTGATAAAAGGAATTATATCCTTCCAAATTATATAATTTATCATGAATTAATTCATGCAATTTTAGAAGAGTGTTGTAATAACTATCCTTTATGGTTAAACGAAGGACTTGCTTTATTGCTACAAAATGTTCAACAACCTTATGATTGTAATTCTAATCGAATTTATTTTCCAGAAATATTTTTATTGAATTTGAATTTTCAGAGTTTAAATCAGCTTCATTTACCTTACTATCCAGATTTCAAAAATATTTATGATATTTATCAACAAAATTTGATCTCAGGATTATTTGTTTATTATCTCTTCAATACAAAGCAACTAATGAATTATATCAAAATGATAAATGACCATCCAGAGCAGGAGGTTTTTTTGATCCTAACAAAAGGAGACCTAAACATTTATAATGAAGAAAAAATAAAATTTTACAAATGGATTTTAACTGTAGAAGGGAATCAATTTTTAAAGGGATGTTAATAACTTTAATAATAATTTTTTTGTTTGATTTTTTAGTTTAATTTTTTTTTCTATTCATTGTTTCCAAAGCATATTTAAAATTAAGAGAGAGGGTATGTACGACAAGAAGTACTCAGCATCAGAAGAATTTATTAAACAAGCAAATATAAACAGAGAACAATACGAAGCTATGTATAAACGTTC
>JBEQAN010000314.1:0-2570 GCA_041640315.1 Leptospiraceae bacterium | reverse complement strand
ATAGTAAAAACGAAATTGATTACTCAAAAGTTTAATTTTATTTTTATATAAAAAAAAGTTCATTTCAATAAAAGCAACAAGAATAGAAAAATATATAAAATTTTTTATAAATTTTTTTTGAAATATAGCTTTAAAAATATATGGTGATATCAATATTAAAATAATTCCAATGATAGGTAATATTAAAAATATAATTCTATAATTTTTATAATATTTTAGAAATTGAAAGATTTCTTTAAGAAAGAATTGTGGATCTCTAATGATTTCAATTAGAAAAAAAGTAATTGTAATTAATACCCCATATGGGTATTTTGTAAAATAAATCAAAAAACCTGTAAAAAAAAATAAAATCTTTTGATTTTTTGTGGGAATCTCTTTTTGGTAGATACTATAAATTAAAAAAAGAAAGAGGGAATATAACATCATTCCCTGAATTTCTAACATAGAGTTGAATAAATATTCTGGGATTTGTTCAAGTAAGAATAAAAATGAAATGGTAATCAAAATACTAAAAATTATGATTATTTTATCAATTAAAGTCTCTGATTGTTTGTAGTAAAGTTGAAATGTTCCAAGAAAAATAATTAATATAGTAATTAAAAAGAAAACAATACTTACTCTTGTATCTAAAATGGGATTGGGGCTACCATTGAAAATCATAATCAATATACTGATTATAGTTCGCAAAGGAGGCCAAGTAGGGGAATCTAACAATAATAATAACCCCGTAAACCAATCTTGATGTTTTATATATTGAATCACATCAATAGCTTGAATCATACGAATGTTAGCATCCCATAGAAGCATATCTTTATTTGGACACTTTAGAAAGTGTAGATTTAATTCATAAATATAAAGAATACTTAATGAGAGTGTTAATAATAGAGAAAAAACGAAAATATGTCTCATTATCTAGAATGTAATTTTTTTCTATGGAAATTGATCCATCATTTTTTGTTCTGAATAGATCTATAAATTATGTTTATTTTAAATAAAATTCTTTAAATTTTTTATTGCATATTAAAGAATTTTCTTTAATCTAGTTCTTATGGAAGATACGGTCACCATAAAAAAAAGGATCTTAGATTGGTGTAGTTCTTACTTTCCCCTCGAGATTCGAGAAGAAGCCGCAAAAATCTATAATAGATATATTAATGGAGATCGATCTGATGATGTTTTTGCCTATATGACAGAGTTAAAATTTGGAACGGGTGGACTACGCGGCGTTTTAGGTAGTGGTCCTGGTAGAATGAATATTTATACCGTAGGAAAAACGACACTTGGTTTTGCCAATTATTTATTAAATCATTATAAATCTCCTTCTGTTGTAATTGCTTATGATTCTCGAAGACAAAGTAAGGAGTTTTCTGAGATAACTGCTGGTATTCTAGCAGGGAAAAATATAAAAGTTTATTTGTTTGATCAGGTTACTCCCACACCAATTCTATCCTATGCAATTCGAAAATTAAAGTGTCAGGGCGGAATTGTACTAACTGCTAGTCATAATCCTCCAGAATATAATGGATATAAGATATATCAAGAAGATGGTTCACAAATTGTAGGAGAAAGTCAAAAAGGAATTGAAGAAGAAATTGAAAAAATCACAACGTGGGATATACCTTTTATCTATAGCGACAATCCTATATTTCAAAAAAATGTAAAATACATAGGTGAAGATATAAAACAGTCCTATTATAATGAATTTAATCAAGTATCATTTGCCAAAAAGATTCAAAAACCGTTGAAAGTTGTATTTTCTCCCTTACATGGAACGGCAGGGAAATGGTTGCCTGGGCTTTTAGAAAAATATGGGGTGGAAGTTATTCCTGTTCCAGAGCAGTTTGAACCTAATGGAGAATTTCCGACGGTATCTTATCCTAATCCAGAAGAGTCCGATGCTCTGGAAATGTGTAAAAACTTAGCTAAAAAAGTAAAAGCTGATCTTTTTATTGCAACTGACCCTGATGCGGATCGCATGGGAGCTGGTGTTAGGAATCAACAAGGAGAATATGAATTACTAAATGGAAATCAAACTGGTAGTATTTTATGTGCCTATTTATGCGAAAAAATTAAAAAGGAACCAAATAAAAGATATTTTATTTTTAAAACAATTGTAACAACAAATTTACAACGCGAGATCGCGAAAAAGAATGGTGTTTTTATTCGAGATGTATTAACTGGCTTCAAGTATATTGCAGAGCAAATGCGATGGATAGAAAAAGGAAAAGATATCTATAATCCTAAAACAGATGTATATCTTTTTGGTGGCGAAGAATCTTATGGATATCTACCCATTGATTTTGTTCGTGATAAAGATTCATTATCCTCATCCTTATTACTTGCCATGATTGCAGATGAAAAAGGTAATCTCCTTGATTATCTTAATGAAATATATTTAAAATATGGATTATATATAGAAGATTTAAAATCTATTACGATGAAAGGTTTGGATGGTTTACAAAGAATGCAAGAAGTAATTACCAATTTAAGGAATTCTAATATCCTCAATAAAGAATTAAGTGGAAGAAGGATTGTAAAGGTTTATGATTATAAAAATAAAACCATAAACT
>JBEQAN010000313.1:0-2592 GCA_041640315.1 Leptospiraceae bacterium | reverse complement strand
GAAAAACTATTAGAATTAGGAGAACGATTATGAATAGTACTCAATTAGAAATTAAACCCTATTCTAACGTTCAAAATGATTTTAAAATTATAAAACCTAAAACAATTTTCCAAAAATTATTTTTATATGCTTTAAGGAAGATGGAAAATGGATTGCTATATATCTATTTGAATGAAAAGGAAGGTTTTGTCTTAGGAAAGCCAAATGAAAAAGAACCAGCAAGAATTTTTATTAAAGATGAACGATTTTTCAAACATTGTATTTTATTCGGGGAAATAGGATTTGCAGAAACATATATATATGAATTTTTTGAAACAGATAATCTCTATCGATTGCTTGAGTGGTTTGTGGATAATGCTGATCATTCTCCAACGTTAAGTGCCTCTAAGGTAAATTATCTCTTCGTGGGAATCTTGAATTTTTATAATAAATTCATTCATATATTAAGACCCAATACAGTTAAAATTGCATCAAAAAATATTTCTAAGCATTATGATTTATCCAATCAATTTTATCAATTGATGTTGGATAAGACCATGACCTATTCTTCAGCAATTTTTTTACCGGGTAGTAATGAACTCGAAGATTCACAGCGAAACAAGTATGAACGTATTTGTAGAAAATTAAATTTAAAACCAAATATGCGGATTTTAGAAATTGGATGTGGCTGGGGAGGCTTTGCCAAATATGTAATAGAAAATTATGATTGCGAAGTAATGTGTATAACAATTTCAAAAGAACAATATAAATATATATTAAACTACCTTGAAGAAAATCCATCCTTAAAAGAGAAATTAAAAGTTGAATTTCTTGATTATAGACATCTATCCCCAGAAAAATTTGGAAAATTTGATAGAATTGTCTCTATAGAAATGGCTGAAGCATTGGGGATTCGTTTTTTTGATATATATTTTAAGACAATTTCTAATATGCTAAAAGAAGATGGACTTGCAGTCATACAATATATTAATTATCCAGAACCGCATTACAAAAGATATTTAAAATCTACAGATTTTATTCAAAAGTATATATTTCCCGGTGGTCAACTTTTATCTCATTTAGAAGTTTTAAAATCATTACATCGTGTTTCGGAATTATGTTTATATGATTTAGAAAGTTTTGGTTTAAGTTATGCAAAGACGCTTAATGAATGGAAAAAGAATTTTATAAAAAATATTAATAATATTATACAATTAAATTTTGATATAACCTTTTTAAGAAAATGGTATTATTATTTAAATTATTGTGAAGTTGGTTTTGCATCAAGATATATTAATGTCTGTCAAGTCTTATTATCTAAATCCAGAAATTTACAATTGCTTGATAGCAACTTTTTTTAATATATCGGAGTTAAGATATGATTTTGAAAAGGGAACAATTTATAAAAAGGGATATCGATACCGTTTGGGAATTCTTTTCCAATCCGCGAAATTTAAAAATAATAACTCCACCTTATATGGGATTTGATATTATCAATGAAATCCCAGATAAAGTCTATGAAGGTTTAATTATAGAGTATACTGTCTCTCCATTGTTCCATATACCATTAAAGTGGGTTTCTGAAATTTCTTATGTTAAAGAAAAAGAGTATTTTATTGATGAACAAAAAGTAGGACCATATAAATTATGGCACCATACACATTTTTTTGAAGAAAAAGATGGTGGTGTGTTGATGAGAGATCTTGTTTACTATGAACTTCCCTTTTCCCCTATTGGGAATCTATTTCATTTTATTGTTAAAATGCGGCTAGAAGAGATATTTGATTTTCGTTTTAATAAGATTAATGAAATATTTAATAAATGATATTATAAGGATCAAATCTATCGACATTTTTACATCTTTTATGGGAATAATTATAATTTTTATATAACTTATTTAATCGGTCATAAGTGATGATTATAGCATTCCATCGAAAACTTCTACAAAGATTTTGATGAATTTCCTCTAAAATTTCTTCATTGATAGAATTTTGTATGGTTGCTTTAAGAAATAAATAATCTGCTAAGATTTGATAATTCTTATGATTGAAAGGTTCTATTTTTATTAAAAAATATAAATTATTTATAATTTTTTCAATCTTTTCTATTTTATTTTTATCAAAATTTAAGTGTACTCCTTGTTTTGAATAAATTTGTTCTAAGGAGCCCATTATATGTGAATTGTAATATCTTACTATATCCCTTTTAAAAAATGTAATTAAAAAGCCTTGAGCCAAAAATAGGAATAACCCCAAAAGAATAAATTTTTGTAATTTTTGATTCAATTTGATATATTTTTTTAGTTGAAATTGAATTATGCTATTATGCTTTTCATTCGAGGAAACCATAATAATGACACTCGAAAACCAGAAAACAAACCCCGTATAAATACTAAAAGCAAATGGTTCTGTTATTCCATGTAAGATAGAAATAATTAAAATACTTAAAAGGATGAATAAATAGTTTTTCTTAATTGGCATCATCAAAGGAATTATAATAAATAAAAAATAAAATAAAGTATAGAAAATACCACCTCCTATTAAAAAAGAAATGGGATCATTATGTGCATGGCTATCAAAAAAAAGATTTACTTCGGAGAGGTGAATGTATGGA
>JBEQAN010000312.1:0-2596 GCA_041640315.1 Leptospiraceae bacterium | reverse complement strand
AATCTCTTATATCGGATGTCTCAACAAATCATAGAACAAGTGCCAGATCACATTCAAATAGGACAAGTAATTCATACGGGGCTTTCTGGCACTACTTTGAATCCCACTATTGAACAACAATTAAAAGAGTTTTGTTTTGGGGGCATCATTTTATTCAAAGCAAATGTCGTTGATAAAAATGGTTTAATATCCTTAATACAGGATTTTCAAAAAAAGTCTCTCGAATATTGTAAAATTCCTTTATTTTTTAGTATCGATCAAGAAGGGGGGAGGGTTGTTCGGCTTACTGATTTTGTTACTGAATTTCCTTCAGCAATGGCAATTGGAGAAACAAAAAATCCCAATTATGCATGGTTTTCAGGATTTATTACAGGTTATGAATTATCAAGCTTAGGTATACCATTAATATTTGCTCCAGTTGCAGATATTAATAATAATCCAGAAAATCCAGTGATACATACTCGTTCCTTTGGAACAACAAAAGAAGTAGTATCTACGATGGTTCGTTCTTATATAGAAGGAATCAATCGAAGTCTAGCAATAGGATTTTTAAAACATTTTCCTGGTCATGGAGATACAAATATTGATAGTCATTTGAATCTGCCTATTATTTCTAAAACCATTCAAGAATTAGAAGAGTTAGAAATGATTCCCTTCAAAGAAGGTATTCGCGTTGGTGCGAAGGGGGTAATGGTTGCTCATATTTTATTCCCAGCATTAGATGAATATCCTGCCACTTTAAGTAAAACCATAATTACAGGTATCTTAAAAGAAACATTAAAATTCAATGGACTTGTAATTACCGATGCAATGGAAATGAAGGCTGTTTCGGATCGATTCTCTCTCGAAAAAGCTTCGTATATTAGTATACTTGCTGGTGCAGATATTATTTTACTCACAGCTCAAAATGAAAATATAAATAAAATTTATAAATATTTAAAAAAATCTATCAAGGAAAACCCCAACCTAAAAGAAAGAATTTATGAATCTGTAAAAAAACAAATTTATTTTAAACTTGACTCCGGAGTTTTTAATGAAGAAATCTTACGCGATTTTTATAAAATTCATCCAGATGATTTAGAGTTATATAAAAGATTGTTAAAAATTAAAATAGAAATCTCTCATGAAATCTATCAAGAAATTTTTCAGAAACACGCAGATTTAAGTTATCAAATAGCTTATGATTCCATTCGTTCTTTATATAAAGATTTTCCAAAATTAGAATTATTAGAAAATACCTATAGCTTTTATTTACAATCTAAAATCTTTTTTGATGAAGTCGAAATAATGAAATTCAATCATTTCAAGAATGAAATGTCTCAAATACATATTTATCCAAAGAATGAATTCTTGAAATCCAAAAATGTATTTGATCCCAATGAAATCATCCTCATAGAAATAGAACATTTAGAGGAATGGGAGAAGCTTTCAAAACTTCAAATACCATATAAACGATTGATTGGGCTTTATAGTGGAAATCCCTTTAAAACAATAAAACTAAAAGAAAATCAATATATCATAGCTTCATTTTCTCCCACAAAACAATCCCTTAGAAGTATGATTCATAAAATTTTTAAAGAAAATATTCCCAAATCGAATTTGGATTTATCTTCAAAAGATAGTCAAAATTAACAAAAATTTTATTTTAATAAAGACAAAATTATTGGTAATAATCGTAAAAATACATGATAAGTTCCCTTTTATTAAAATCAACCCATCCCCTCCATACATAACTATGGATGAGGCAAGAGGAATGTGGTTCAATGGTTTCACGTGGATTTAATGATGGTTTCTGGATCCACAGATGCTCTTGGTTAGATTCATTAGGAAACATTTCCCAATCGAGGAGAATCCTTATGATAGCACTGATGGAGTATCCAATATAGTTTTTGATATGGTTTAGTTTAGCCCAATATATGGGATTAAGAGTTATGTAGTATTTTTTATAATTTTTAATTTTGGGTTGATAGGTCGTTGTCATGGTTTGTTTAGTTTGAAGATTTGAGATTTTATATAAATACTTTAAATGTTTAGAAATTAAGTACAATAGGGTTTTAGAAATATCTCCATTAGATTGTTCTTCTGAAAGTTGTAATAGAAATAAATAATGAAGGGGGGTTAAATGAATACAATATTGATGTTTTTTCTTGGTAGTTGCTTGAATTTTGTCTTTCACATAATTTCTATATATCCTTTTTGTGAATTTTTTAGTTGGAATTTTTTGTTTTTTATAGATTGCCTAATCGTCAATATGTCATATTTTGGGTATTTTACTTTGAAATTTTAGAATTTTTCTTTTTTGTGAAAATTCCTTTTAAAAAATGGTAATATATGTATCGTTTTCTTGTTTTAGCCTCGGGTAGAGGGAGTAACTTTTTATCTATTATTAAAGCCATTCAAGAGAAAATCATTCAAAACGCGCAGATTATAGGTCTTATTACTGATAGACCTAATACAGGGGCAGAAGAGCATGCTAAAACATATCAAATCCCCGTTTTTGTATTCAACTATCAATCCTACGAAAATAAAAATGACTTTCATCAAGATCTATTAAAGACTGCTATTTCTTTAAATCCAGATTTGATTCTCTGTGCTG
>JBEQAN010000311.1:0-2616 GCA_041640315.1 Leptospiraceae bacterium | reverse complement strand
TTTTGGATATTGTCCCTTAACCCATTACCATTGGGAAATCAAAAGTCTCTTAGGAGAAACAAATTTACCAAATTCTTATATTACTTATCTTTTGAATCTTATAGGAATAAATCTAAACGAGACCTATATTGACTATATTGTTTTATCTGTTACCTTAGGAATTTACTTTATTTCTCTATCTCTTCTCATAAAAAAACATAAATATTAAAGATTCTTAAATTTTTTCCATATCTTATCAGAAACAAGAGAAGGATTCATCATCAACCTTGTGATTTCAAGACCAAAAAGAAAAATATTTACAAGAATTAGTAATATCAATAAAGAAACGGGGACGGCAAACCATATACCATAAATCAAATGGGAACTTCCAAAAAAGGGTATCATATAGCGAAAAAAAGAAACAAACAATATATAGATAATTGAAACTAAAAACCCTCCTACAAAAGCGGATTTATAGGTAATATTTTTATTTGGTAATATTTTATAAAAAAAAGATAGAATTAAAACTAAATATATAAAATTCAATATTAGGGAGATGATAATTGGCAAAGTGATCCTTGTTTTAGATGCTTCTTGTTTAAATTGAATCTTTAATTTTATCAATGGTAAATCTGTTTGCGGATCAATGGTGATGGAAGAAATTTGAGCAACATAAATACTTTTATTGATACCCACAAAATAAAAATTATTATCAACTCTTGATACATCAATTAGTGGAAAAAAGGGAACGGGTTTTTCGCTCTCATCATATATTTTTGCTATATGCCAATCCTTACCATAATTTAATGTAAATCTTAGATCCTTTTCTGCAAATAAAAAACCCTTTCCATCATTAAAAATCTTCATAGATTTAATTTGATTTAATTGATTGATCCTTACAATGGGATAAGAAATTTTCCCTTTTTCGTATACAATTACCCTATTCGTTGCAGATAAAAACGTATTAAATTTGTCTGAAATATATACATAATGAAAGGTTGTATTAATCTGTGGTACGTCTAATATTCCCCAATTCCATGAATTTAAATTACTGAATTGTAAATTTCCTTGTCCAGATAAGAAGATTTTATCATCATAAAAATAGATTTTATTATAAAAATCATCAAAAAGAAATTTTTCTTTTACATCAAAATAATTTTTATCTAAGACCAATAGATAGGTTTGTTTTCCCAATGTTAATAACACATAGATTTGATTTTGAACGATTGCAATATCCTCAATAAAAGGGATTTGAAAGGTTTTACCTTTATCGGAATAAATAAAATAGCGAAAATCCCAGTTAGTTCCTAAATCTGAACTATAAAAAATGATATTGGGATTACAAGCTATTAAAATAAAATCATTTTGTAATTCTAAGATCTTAGGCTTACTTAGGAAAGCTTTTAAAGAATCCCCTGTTAAATCATAATCATATTCATCGTTATTTACGATAACTTTTCTATTAAGAACTAAAAAATCTGTCTTTTTAACATAATCTATGGTTTCTAAGTAATTAAATTCATTATCGAATTTATGGATTTTAAATTTATCATCTAAAAGAAAGAATAATTTTGGAGTATGTTTAATAGAGATATAATTTGATACTGTGAAAAAATTATTTATTTTAGTAGATACATCCATTAAAAACAAAACTACTAGAGGTAGAAAAATTAACCAGCTTGTATAAATCGATGTTCTTATTAAAAATCCACGGGAAGGAACTCTAAAAACTTGATTTGCACTTTCTTCTAAATGTTTAAAGATATTTAAGGAAGCATAAATTAAAAATAAAAAACTTACACCACTAATATCTTTCGAACGACTTAAAATATCTTGGATAATGTCAATAATGGGCTGAATTCCAATAATTCCATAGATGACAAAGATTCTATTAATTGTTTCTAAGAGCTGTTGTTGGTTGATATTGGCAATTCGTATAAGAACAGTTAATAAAGGAATAATTGCAACTATAATAGAATATACAATGGCATTAGCTCTTATTGATAATTTGTCTTTTATAAATAAATATAGAGCAGTAAAAAAGAAATTATTGATAAATTTAATTTTTTGAACAAACATAATAATGTCATTTTTATAAAAGAATAAAATAGATTCAAACAAATTTTAACTTTGAAATTTTAAAAGATTTTATATTGATGTATTTCATATTTTGAAACTTTTAACTAATAAATCTTATTCATTTTTATATCCATGGATTTTTTTAAATTCTTCCATTAGTTTTTCAAGATATTAAAAAATAAAAATTATCTATACATCTATACAAAAGGGAGGGACCATGGAATTCGAAGAGATTCGTGAATTAAAAACAAATAAAGATAAATTTATCAAAATTTTAAGGGATTTAGTACGTTGGGAAGAAAAATATAAAAATCTCAATTCTCATAACCTTGAAAACTATAAAATTAAAAAATTAGTTTCTGAATTGAATCCCAAAAACCTTAAGATCACTTTCTTAAAACTAGATGAAAGTACCTATTATGTAGTGGTTAAATATCAATCTATTAATGGAGAAATTTCTACCTCATGGATTCACGAAGATGATATCTATCGTGAAAGATTATTAAATTTTAATAATAAAAATCACATAAGTTTTAATATAGATTGTTTAACCGATTT
>JBEQAN010000310.1:0-2617 GCA_041640315.1 Leptospiraceae bacterium | reverse complement strand
ATCTTTTTTGTAGATTTCCACGAATGTAGAATGATCTGGATGAAGAATTTTTATACTATGGATAGGATTATTTTGTATATATACTTCAAGGTATTGAATCGCTGGTTCTTCTTCTAAGTTCCAAACATAAGAATTAACGAATTTGGATAAATTTTGGGTTTCATATTTTGTTTTATTGAAGATATAAGTTTCAAAAAGAACAATAAAAAGAAGAAAAATTATTAAATGAATACCATTGATGATTTTACGTCTATGATACCATTTTTTATCATTCATCTTATGAAGATTATTTTATTGTAATACTATATCCAAGAGAAATCCACCATAGATATTGTGGTAAGGATTGTCTCGGTGTATAGGAATACGAAATACCAAGATTATTGGATATTATTGAGCTAATTTGACTATTGATAGATTCGTTTAGAGGTCCAAGGGTTCTTGAAGGATCAGCGACTTTACCATCATATATGGAACTTTGTCCATTAAGTTCTACTGGTAATGTGGTATTTAAGAGTTCACCAGTAATTAAATCTCCAGAACCAAAATAGTAATCTTGAATTTTTAAATCAGGTCTATAAGCAATATTAAATCCAATAGAAAAGCCACTATTATGAGAAATGGTATAATTTAACGTAATATCACTTATACCTTGTAAATTATCAAATACATAGTATCCTAAGCCAAGATTATAATTTGATGTTATTTCTTTTGTTAAATTATATTCACCACCATAGGAAACATTATAATAAATCGTATGGACTTGTAAATCTTCATAAATAGTAAATCTTAATGGTTTTAAGATAGGTAAAGCATAAGAAATAAAAACTTCAGTTCCATAAGGTTTTGCAACAGATAAATGATTTACATAGGAATAATGAAGAATTCCAAATCCAATGATGCCAATTTTTGTATCTGCTTCATATCCAATTGTAATATCCAATTCATCACTTCGACGTAATCCCACGGGTTCTTTATAAAAATTAGGGAAAATCTGATAATCAGAAATCAAAAAGGGTCTACCCGTACTAGTAATTTTTGTTATAATAGTATTGATATTATTAAAATAATCAACAGTTGAATCTAAGGAAGGGTCAAATACATAGTCTAATAAAGAGTTTCTATTTTCAATAAAAGGTCCAGCTGGTTGGTTTTGGATTCTTTTATCAATATCTTTATCATTTCTTCCTGCTAAGGCTAAGGAGGAAAAAAGATTTACATATAAACCGTCAACTGGGGTATTCCATGTGATAGAAGGTTGAAATGCCCATGTGCCAGTATGGGGTCCGAAAGATTTATAATTTTGAATTGCATAATTTCTAAAAAAATCGTGCCCACGCCATACATAATTTGATACGACATTAAGATCTATTTGTATACTTGCTTCACTTTCGTGACAAAAAATACCATCAACCCGAATCATAAAAAAAAGTATACTACTAAATAATAATACTAATAGTTTTGATTTCATCTCTTAGCTCCTTAGTACATAATTACAAATAAAGAATTTTTTTCAATATTTTTTTACTTTTTGATGGTTTTTTTTATTTTATTTAGAAATTTTTCATTTGTTTCAATTTTATTTAGTTCTCCTAAGAGATAATCTAAACGAAATAAATGATTCATTTTTTCGTAACAATACATTAAATTTAAAATATTCTTTTTGTGGGATTTATTAAAGTTCATCAATCGTTCGCCAATGTCTGTTGCCTTTGTATAAAGTTTTAATTTTCTACAAGAATACGAATACCAATAGAGAATATCATCATCGAAGGGGTAGTGTTCTACAAGGTTTTGAAATAAATCAATAATACGTTGATATTGACGTTTCTTTAAAAAAAAGAAAAATTCTTTTTTTAAATCCTTATACCATTGATTGAAATCTTGATAAGAAATATTAGAAGTATTATAAAATTTATAAATTTGATCAAAGCTTACATTATTTTTAAATACCATTTTTAAAATTGATAAATCATCTATAATAATTGCGGATTGGTTTAATTTTTCAATAAAAGTTTTAAGCTCTCCTTTCGATTCTTTTAATAATTTTAATGAAAAGGTTTCATCTTCATTGATAGATTGGTTGATAAGTACTTCATCTTTTCCGTCAGAACCAACAAAAATGACATCATTATAAAATAAAGGTATTCTTGTAATTTCGTAATTTTGAAGTACTCCGGGAAATCCTAATTTTTTGTGAATTTTAGATTCTAAGAATTGATATTTATTATTTCGCTCTAAGATGGGTTTAGGATGATCAAAATTAATAAAATATAATAATCCATTTTCCTCGTCAATAAAACCGAGGACCGCTGAAATCATCATAAAACCTTGAAATGCGCTATAGACCTCTTCAATTTCTAAAGAAGTATATTTTAACCAGGTTTCGGGATATCGCTCTTTTTCTAATAATCTTTTTTCTGTTCTTTTTATGATTGTAGATAAAACGGTAATAAGAACAATAATGCCCGTAAGTCCTTGAAGAGATTTTCCCATTGCATCAGCATTCACAAAAAATGTATAATTTCGATTTCTAAGTCTAATTTGTTTTAAATAGATTAAATCACCACCAAGATAGAATTTATAGGTTTTATAGGTAAACTTTTCAAATTGTTGGATA
>JBEQAN010000309.1:0-2630 GCA_041640315.1 Leptospiraceae bacterium | reverse complement strand
GTTTTTTCTTCTTGGTCGATGATTTTTTTCTGCTTGAAGTCAATATAGAATTTTTCAAAATGCATCAATTTTTTTAGTAAATTAGAAATTTTTTCATGATCGATTTTATTTAAATTATGTTTGATTAGTTTATCTTCTCCAGAAAATACGATTTCTTTTAGCCAATAAATCAATTCTCCTTCTGCATCTAAATCTTGTAAACTTTGTTTATATAATTTTTTTAACTCAAATAAAATTAATACTAATTTATAATTAGATTTTATAGCATTTTTTATAAGTTCATCACAAATATGGACAATATTTTCTTTGTAATCCATTAACCAAGAATCCTTAATATATAAATCAACCAATTGTGTCAATTTTTCATATGTTTTATTTGTATAATTATAGATCTCAATTTTTGTATTCATCATTATTAATCTTTAATAATGTTATGAAGATTATTTTTTATTTTGATATCCATGTCAAAACTTTTATTTGACACAATATATATTTTTTCAAAAGTTACCATTATGAAGTTAGAAAAAAAATTAGCGATTTGTACTACTAGAAGAACTCCTTTTGCTCAAATTGCAAAAGCTTTGGGACGATTTCCTGCACATCATTTGGGTAAAATGGTAGCAGAGGATATCATTAAAGTTAGTGGAATTGATAAAAATGACATTGATGGTGTAATTGTTGGTGAAGGTTTTCCCTTTGCTCCAAACTCTGCAAGAGTGATCGCGAACCTTATTGGTTTAAAGGATGAAATTCCCGCTTTAACAGTGAATCAAAATTGTGTTTCTGCTATGGAAGCGGTTGTAGAAAGTGCAAGAAGAATTCTTTTAGGAGAAGGGAAACTTTTTCTAACAATTGGAGAAGAATCTCAGACTTCTATGCCTTTTATCATAAAAAATGCAAGAATGAATAAAAAAACAGGAAGTTTAGATAAGTTAATAAAATTACTACCTGATAATTTACCCGAAGGGGTAGAAGTAAGAGATACACTTGAAGATGGTTTAGCTGATGGAGAAACCAGTTATGGAATGGCTGTTACAGCTGAACTCGTTGCTCAGAATTATAAACTTTCTCGAGAAATTCAAGACAAGTTGGCATATGAAAGCTTTAAACGAGCTTATGAAGCAACAATGGCTGGAAAATATGACCCATATATTATAGAAGTGATAGATGATGAAGGAAACCCTTTAAAAGCAGATGAAGCGGTTTTATTAAGAAAAGGTATTGTGGAAAATCCTTCTCGAATGGAACGTGCAATGCTATTATTTGATAACCCTGCAATGAAATGGGATCAGTTTAAAGCAAGATATGGAAAAGATATGAAAAACGATATAGGACCTACAGTAACCATTTTTAATGCTTCCCCAAGATCCGATGGTGCCTCTGGATTACTCCTTACAACACCAGAACGAGCAAAAGAATTGGGTTTAGAAATCCAAGCTTACCTAACGGGATGGCGAATGAAAGGAGTTCATCCAAATTTTATGGGATTAGGTCAAGCAGTCGCTACCTTAGCACTTTTAGAAGATTTTGGATTAAAACCAGAGGATGTGGATGTAATTGAAATTCATGAAGCCTTTGCTGCAACTGCTGTAGGTGCATTGGAAGAAATTCGATTAAAAACTGGATTTGACTGGCAAAAACGGTTTGAAGAAAATAAAATCAATAGGTTTGGTGGTTCTATTGCAATTGGTCATCCTTTTGGTGCAACTGGAATTCGATTAATTGCAAATGCGATAATGGATATGAAAGAAGATGCAACAGTAAATCGTGTGGTTTGTACCGCTTGTGCTCATGGTGGTGTAGCGGGTGCTCTAATGATAGAAAGAGCGTAAAATATTTTAAATAGACACCTATTTTGTAGGTGTCTATTATGTTATTAACAAATTAAATTTCATCGTTACTGTCTTTTCCTGCTCATTCAAATCTTTTTTGAAATTACATATTTTTTATTAAAAATTCCTTTTTAAATTCTATTTTGAATTACATAATAAAACTATAAAATTATCAAAAAATGTTTAAAATCTAATTGTATATGACCACATAGGAATATTATCGTTTTCAAGATGATGTATTCGCATTTGAGAAGAATGTTTATGATTTACTACTTTAATATCATAACTTAATGGTGAATCATTGGATGAAATTATAGCTAAATCTTTATTAAGAAAATAATATTGAGTTATGTAAACAATAAAGGTAGCAAATCCAGTGATATATGTTTGATTTACAGCTTTTTTTACTGCATCAGCTTTTTTTGATGCTTCTTTGGAAAAAAAAGGACTTTCCTTTTGCGATATGATTTTTAATCTGGAAAGAATAAAATGGGTATTACTAAAATTATCATAATCTTTTTGAAGGAATTTTACTTTTTGGATCTGTAAACCGGTAGAAATGAAAAATCCCCAAAATAAACCACCCCACATATAAGAATGATTTTTTTTCATAATACTATAATGTCCCCATCCTGGAAAAACTAAAGAGCGCAGGTATATAAATTTAATTTCCTCTGATGATATCTTTTTTCTTTCTTCTTCTTTACGTTTTAATTCTTCGAGTTTTCTTTGTTCTTCTTCTTTACGTTTTAATTCTTCGAGTTTTCTTTGTTCTTCTTCTTTACGTTTTAATTCTTC
>JBEQAN010000308.1:0-2645 GCA_041640315.1 Leptospiraceae bacterium | reverse complement strand
AAACAATATGAAGGGAAGAATCTCCAAATCCTTTACAATGCAAAGGTAGAGGATATATGGATTGATACAACTGTTAATAAAGTAAAGGGTTGTAGCGGAAAAATTCGAGATCAAGAGCCTTTTGAGGTATATTCTGATGTAGTGGTTGTTGCTGCTGGTGGAATTATGGGAAATCTAAATTTAGTAAGAGAAAATTGGGGATATAAATATCACTCTCCACAGGCGAAGATACCTAAGATTCTTTTAAATGGATCTCATTTAGAAGCGGATGGATTCCTGCATGGAGTACTCAAAGAAAAAGGAATTGCTATTCATAAATTATATCGCCAATGGAACTACGCTGCTGGTATACATCATCCCAATCCTAAATTCGAAGGAGAAGGTCTAAGTCTTGTACCTGTAAAGTCCGCTTTATGGGTGAATGCCTTAGGGGAACGATTTGGAAATCCACCCTTAGTAAGTGCATATGATACGTTATATTTAGTAAGAGAAATTGTAAAACAACCCGGCGCATATTCCTGGCATATAATGAATTATAAAATTGCTTTAAAAGAATTAGCTGTTAGTGGATCTGAATTTAATGATGGCATCAGAGAAAAAAATATAGTTAAATTTTTATCAACATTGATTTTTGGAAATAAAAAACTTATACATACCTTAATGAATTCTTGTATCGATTTTATTAGTGCTAATAGCCTTGAAGAACTAGTTTCGAAGATCAATGAATTACAACAAGACTATAAAATGGATTACAAAACCTTAAAACAAACAATAGAAAGTTATGATTCTATGATTGATCGAGGAGTCAAATACTTCAATGATGATCAGCTAAGAAGAATAATGCATTTAAGACAATATCGCGGTGATCGAATAAGGGTTTGTAAATTTCAAAAAATACTAGATAAAAAAGCTTTTCCTTTAATTGCTATTCGACTCCATCTATTGACAAGAAAAACCTTAGGAGGTGTTGTAACTAATTTAAATTCTCAAGTACTAAATGAGAATTTTCAAGAAATTAAAGGACTTTATGCTGTAGGTGAAACTGCTGGTTTTGGAGGGGGTGGGATACATGGTTATAGAGCCTTAGAAGGAACATTTTTAGGCTCTTGTATTTTTACCGGTAGAATTGCAGCAAAACATATTTTGAATCATACTTAAAACGGAGGAGTGAAATATGAAAAAAACTGGCGCTTATTTGGTGCGATATGCATTAGAACAAATTGGAGTAAGGTATACCTTTGGCATTCCGGGGGTGCACGTAACAGAACTATACGATGAATTAAATCAATCGGAAAAAATTCAACCCATTTTAGTAACTCATGAAGGGTGGGGTGCCTTTATGGCAGATGCTATAAGTCGAACTACAGATAGTATTGGTACATTAGTTATAGTTCCCGCAGCAGGTATGACCCACGCTTTAAGTGGTATTGGAGAAGCATATCTTGATGGAATTCCTATGCTTGTAATTTCGGGGGGAGTAAGACGAGATTTAGATAAGTCATTTCAATTGCATCAATTGGAGCAAGGAAATGTTGTTAAGGGTATAGTAAAACAATATTTTTTAATTGAAAGACACGAAGATATTGTTAAAACAATTTTTGAGGCTTATAAAATTGCAAAGACAGGAAAGCCTGGTCCAGTATTTATTGAAGTTCCAGTTAATATTCAACTTTTTGAAGGTTCAATTTCTGATTTGCCGAGATGGAACGAAGAGGAATTAAATTATATTTTACCCGAAGCATCTTATAGAAAAATTGATGAGGCTGTTTCTCTTATAGAAAGTAAAAACAAGATTGGCATTTTTGCTGGCTGGGGAGCTATCCATGCAACGAAAGAATTAATTGAACTTGCTGAGCGATTACAAGCTCCTGTTTGTACTACCTTACAAGGTTTAAGTGTCTTTCCTTATGATCATCCTCTACATACTGGTATGGGGTATGGTGTATATTCTGTACCTGCTGCAGAAGAAGCATTTAAAGATATTGAGCTTTTAATTGCCATCGGTACAAGTTTTGGAGAAATTCCAACAGGTAGCTTTGGAATGAAAGTTCCTAAGGGATTGATTCATATTGATATTGATCCCTCTGTTTTTCATAAAAATTATAAAGCATCGGTTGCCATTGAGGGAGATGCGAAACAAGTTTTACAGATTATGAATCAAAAGTTAAAAGTAAAACGAGTACCCAATATAAAATTTCATGAATTGATTCAACAACATAAAGAAAGATATAGAAAAGAGTGGATAAATCATAATTCCAATAATAAAGTCAATCCAGCAGTCTTCTTCAGTATTTTAAGAGATGAACTTCCACGCGATAGTTTTGTTGTTGTAGATGATGGAAATCATACTTTTTTGACAGAAGAGTTGATGCCTATTTATGAACCTAGAACGTTTTTATCTCCTACTGATTTTAATTGTATGGGATATTGCATTCCCGCAGCTATTGGTGTTAAATTAACCCATCCAGAAAAAAGAGTTGTAGGGATTGTTGGCGATGGTGCTTTTCTGATGTCGGGATTAGAATTACTTACCGCAACAACTTTAAACCTTGGAGTAGTGATTTTTATTTTTCATGATGGGGAATTATCGCAGATTTCACAAGGACAAGAAATTCCCTATAATAGAAAAACCTGTACTATCTTAG
>JBEQAN010000307.1:0-2661 GCA_041640315.1 Leptospiraceae bacterium | reverse complement strand
TTTTTATAAGGAAAAGAAAATATATCAATAATTTCAAAATTCACCCCCAAAACTGAGCGGATATATTTAATCTTTATGGAAGAAGTTTGGTAATTTTTATTAAAAGAATTAATACAAGTTTTTACCGCTTCAAACCCATTGATGGAAATGGGATTTTCAAAACTACCTTTTAAGGGCGAAGGTATTTCTTTTATAGTATAACAATTTAAAAATATAAAAAAAACAAGAAATTTATATTTCATTACTGTTAAATATTTATAAGAATGATTTTTTTTCAAGAGAAATTATAGACTAAGATTTCTATCCATTTTTTTTGTTAATTTGTATGAATGAAATAGCAAAAAAAATTACCGTATATGGGAGAGTACAAGGTGTTGGATTTAGACAATTTACAGCTTTAATGGCAGAAAAACTCAATATTCAAGGAACGGTAAAAAATCTAAGCAATGGTGCAGTAGAATGTTACGCAAAAGGAACACCAGAAAATTTAGAAAAATTTATAAACACCTTACGTAAAGGTCCCCCCTTAGCTAAAGTAACACAAATAGATATTGAGGATACTTCACCCTTATATATTTCTCATGGATTTAAAATTATTTATTGATTGCCATCTTAAACATTTCTTTTTTTTTTAGATTCATTAAAACTTAAAAACTAAATAGGAGAAAATAGATGAAGGATACTCAAACACAAAATAAAAAACAATTTACTGCTGATATGACAGTAGGAGAGGCAATGGCATTACATCCCGAAGCTGCATTGGTATTTGCTAGCTACCATCTTGGTGGTTGTTCTCACTGTTCCATTAATGAACTAGAAACAATTGAACAAGTTTGTATGGGTTATGGCGTACCTGTAGATCAACTCCTCGATAGTCTTAACAATCTATTAGATGATTAAAATGTAAGCGAGAATTCGCTTACATTATTTTCTTTTAATTTTTATATTTACTTTTATATTTTCAATTTGAATGTCTTCTAAATATTCATAGTTTTCTTGATTATTCGTAATTTCCGATAAAGTTTCATTTTCTATATATTCTTTGAATTGTTCTATAGCTTCAAGTAAATTCTTTGAATTCGATGAGATATTTAGATAGATTCTATGATTAATTTCCAATAAAGCTTTTTTTCGTGCCTCTTGGATATTTCTTACCAAATCCCTTACCAAACCTTCTTTGTAAAGATCCTCCGTAATAGTTGTATCAATAGCAACAACAAAGCCTTTAGATTCTGCTCCTTGCGTTCCTTCTTTTGATATACCTTCAATTAAAAAATCTTCTTTATCAAATACATATTCTTCGTTCTCAATATTGATTTTTAAACTACCTTTTTCTAAGGTATGAACAACTTCATCTGCTGGATGTTCTTTTAAATATTGTTGGACATATCTCACTTTATTGCCAAGACGTTTTCCTAAGACTGGTAGATTGGGTCTTACCTGATAATAAAAAATATCTGCAGAATCTTCAAGGAGTTCTAGTTGTTTCATATTTAATTCTTCGAGTAAAATCTCTTTACTTTCTAATATAAGATCTCTATATTTCTTAGGAGCATAAACCATTAACTTTCTTAATGGTTGACGAATTTTAATTTTTGCTTTCTGTCTTGCAGAACGTCCCAAAAAAGCAATCAATTGAAGAATGTTACCTTTTTCTAAAATCTCTGCATTATAATAATTTTTGAAATCTGGCTTAGGCCATTCTAATAGATGAATACTTAATGGTAATTGATTTTTAATTTTTAAAATTTCCTTTAATTCTAAATAAATAGATTCAGAAAGAAATGGTGTATATGGAGCCATAAGTTGAGATAAAGTAAGTAAACAGGTAAATAGTGTATAGTAAGCAGTTATTTTTTCTTCGTCTAACTCGCCTTTCCAAAATCTTCTACGATTCCTTCTTATATACCAGTTTGAAAGAGAATCCACAAAATTTTCGATTTGTTTACCCGGTTTTAAGCAATCATATTGATCTAAGGATTCCGTAGTCTTTGCAATAAGTTCTTGAAGTAAAGAAAGGATCCATTGATCCATTTCATGAAGTTTTTCAAATGAAAAACTCTTTTGAAAATCTTGAAGGATTTTATAATCAATTTTATCTACTTTTGCATACATTTTAAAAAATTCAAGAGAATTCGTAATCATTTTAAAAAAACCGATGACTTGAAATAAAGGATCCCCCTCTTGCCCAGGTTTTCCGATTCTTCTATTATTCCCCGGTGGAGCTCCAGTTAAAAAATACCATCTTAAAGCATCCGCTCCATGGGTATTAAAAACTTCCCAAGGATCTACTGTGTTACCTTTACTTTTTGACATTTTTTCGCCTTTTGCATCTAAGACATGCCCAAGACAAACCACATTTTTGTAAGAACTGATTCCAGAAATCATACTAGAAATTGCAAGTAAGGTATAAAACCAACCACGTGTTTGGTCTACTGCTTCACTAATAAAATCTGCTGGGAAATACTTTTCGAAGACTTTTTTATTTTTATGTGGCCATCCCCATTGAGCATATGGCATAGCTCCAGAATCAAACCAACAATCGATCACCTCTGGTACTCTTCTAAATTCTTTTCCAGTTTTTTTATCAATCCATGTAATTTGATCGATATAGGGACGATGTAAATCTAAGTTTGAAAGATCCCTACCCGTTTTTTTCTC
>JBEQAN010000306.1:0-2669 GCA_041640315.1 Leptospiraceae bacterium | reverse complement strand
TGGACCTCATTACTTGATAGTTTGTCTTGTATTGAATGTGGTCGTTGTACTGTTCAGTGTCCAGCAAATCGAACAGGTAAACCTTTAGATCCGAAAAAAATCATGGTTGATATTAAACATGCAATGATGGATTATGCGAAGGAAATTTTAAAATCTAATGGAGAACCTGTATCCTCTCGAATTATTGGTGAACCATACATAACAGAAGAAGAATTATGGTCTTGTACTTCTTGTTATGCATGTGTAGAGGCATGCCCAGTAGGTAACAATCAACTTGAAGCAATTTTAGAAATGCGACGATATCTTGTTTTAACAGAAAGTAATTTCCCCTCTCAACTTCAAAATGCTTTTGTTAATATGGAAAATAATTATAATCCTTGGGGTATGGGAGCCCACACGAGAGCGGATTGGGCAGAGGGGCTTGGTGTTAAAACCTTAGCAGAAGATCCCGATGTAGAAATATTATACTGGGTAGGATGTGCTGCTTCATTTGATGATAGAAATAAAAAAGTAGCTCGTTCATTAGTGCAAATATTGCAAAAAGCTGGCATCAAATTTGGAATACTCGGAACCGAAGAAAATTGTTCTGGAGACAGTGCAAGAAGAGGAGGAAATGAATATTTATATCAAACCTTAGCGCAGACCAATGTAGAAACATTAAATCGTTATAATGTAAAAAAAATAGTAACAGCCTGTCCGCATTGTTTTAATACACTAAAAAACGAATATCCACAATTTGGAGGACACTACGAAGTTTATCATCATTCTGAATTTATAGAAAAACTCTTACAAGAAGGAAGAATTCAACTCGATGAAGAAGCAGTTGAACAAATGAAAACCTTACGTGGAACTTATCATGATTCTTGTTATCTGGGAAGATATAATAATGTCTATGATGCTCCAAGACATTTAATCGAAGCATCCCTCGGAAACTCCATCGCTGAGCCAGTAGATCATAGAAAAAATGGGCTTTGCTGTGGAGCAGGGGGAGCTCAAATGTGGATGGAAGAAAAATATGAACGCGTCAATTTAAAACGAACTGAACAACTCCTTGATACTGGCGCAGATACTATTGGTGTTGCTTGTCCTTTCTGTATGATTATGATTACCGATGGTATAAAAGCCAAAGGAGTTGAAGAAGATGTAAAAGTATTGGATATTTCTGAAATTGTTTTATCTGCTTTGAAAAATGGAAGTGGACCCATTAAGGGTGGTTTTCATCAAAAGCAAGAACTTCATAAGTAAGATAAAATAATTTTATTTTTCCTAAACCCCCTTTCTGGGGGTTATTAAAACTTTTTTTATAAATTTATTAATAAAAGTTATATAATATAAATATTATGGTTTATTAATAAATTCAATAAAATTTAATTATTTCGTGTAATTATAATTTTTTTGAATTTATGTTTAAAATAGTAAAAAATTTATATTATTTTTCATTTATCCTTGAATTTTATTGACAAAATTTTACAATATGTTATTTGTGTGTTATTCATTTAAATATTTTTTTAAAATGGAGGAGTTAACCATATGATACATTTTTGGAAAAAAATTAAAATCCTGGGATTTGTTGTGGTATTTAGTGTTGGGGGACTTTGGGCTCAAGGTGCCTATATGGGTTATGGACTTGGTCTACAGTTGAACTTAGGAGATTTAGGAAGTACCATTACAAAAGATGGTTTATCAAATAGGTATGGAACACAAAAAATTATTATTCCAGAGAATACCATTGATGTATATCGAAACAGTGGTTTAGCTACGGGAAAAACCACTGGTGCTATGACGGGCTTACTCTTAAGTGTTTTTTATGAAGTAGATAGTACAAATACCTTTTGGCGTGTAGGAGCAGAGTATACAAGAAAAGTACTAGGTGGTCATTCCAAAGCACAAATCGCTGGTTATACCTTTATAGATCAAAATTGGGATTTTAATAGTTTAGTTGTTCCCCTTTATTGGGGTTTAAAAGCAAATCTCGGAGAAACTTCTTCTGTTTATGCTGGACTTGGAATAAACTACTTTAGAGGTGGCTGGAGTTTATCTGGAACTGTAGACGGAGCAACCCCTTGTAAAGTTGCAGTGGAACTTGCAGGGAGTGCTGGTCAAACGTTCTGTGGTTTAGGACCGAATGGAGTAGGATTGATAAATCCGTTAGATCCAGTTGAAGCTTTCCAATATGCTACTTTACCACCAAATAATATACCTCTGTTCTATCCCCTCCCAAAATTAGCGAGAATTTTTGGAGCTCCTCAATTAAATATACCACCTGACTTAGACAAATTATACGATGGCGCTATCTTTGGAGAAAAAGTAGTATTTGATGTAAGTGGCATTGGATTTAACTTTATGATTGGTGTAGATGCAAAAATGCAAGGTGGAAATAAACTTTATTTCGAAATAGAATATTTACTTGATGCGAAAATGGACAATGCACCTGTAAGATCTCAAGGAACCATCAATCAATTAGCTCCTCTTGGAAATATTTCTTATCCCATTGTAATTGGTGGTATAAGATATAAATTTGGTTATAAAATGCCCGCCGCATTCTAATATTCTTATAGGACAGCATTTTTGCTGTCCTATCTATTACTAAAAATATTAATTCCAAAATAATATCATTTATAGATTTCCACAAAAATAAAAATAGCGTTATCCTTTATAATTAATTGAAT
>JBEQAN010000305.1:0-2678 GCA_041640315.1 Leptospiraceae bacterium | reverse complement strand
ATACCAATTGCAAATCAATTTGCAAGAACCTTATCTAAACTTATAGATGGAATTCCAAGAAGTTCTATTATTGAAGTTATTTTAGACATTCCCATGACAGGACATATTTTGGGGGGTGCTTGTATGGGAGAAACTAAAGAAGAAGGCGTAATAGATTTACAGAATCGATTATTTGGATATAAAAATTTCTATGTATGTGATGGTTCAATGATCCCAGCCAATCTTGGGGTTAATCCAAGTCTAAGTATTACCGCTTTTACAGAAAGAGCAATGTCATTTATTCCTCCAAAAGAGAATCATACAATGCATATATTTAAATTTGAAAAAAAATGGAAGATTGAATCATATTTACAAAAAAATGTTCAGTATACTTTAAAGTAATTTAAATATATATTGGTGGTTGTATGACCACCAATTTTCCTCTATTTTATCATATTGAGAATGCGTTTAAATAAAAATATGTTTCTTAGCATGGGAGATTGAATTGTAAAAAAGCAAATCTACCTTGATTCTAAAACATAGATAAAAGAATTTTATAAAAATTATATAGTACCATATTATTTTGAACATAGAATTGTGTTATTGTTGAATGAACCTTGTGTTTCTAATTATACTGCTCTTAACTATTCATAACAATAGAAATTTATACTTAATGGATTATAGTAAAAAATAATAATGGAATGAAACCATAAAAAATTTCAGATGATAAATTTTATTGATATTCTACCAAAATTGATTAAATTTTATCTGTGTTTTCCTTTTTCTATCATTATAGAATTGATTAAGGAATGTTTGACCACTTGATATAATAAAAAAATAGTGACTCATGGTTATGATTCATATACTATAAAATAACCTTTAAACTGTTAGTGGAGTAAGGGGATGAAGAGAACTTATCAACCATCAAAGATATCAAGATTGAGAACACATGGTTTTAGAAAAAGAATGTCAACAAAAAATGGAAGAAAAGTATTATCCAATAGAAGAAGAAAAGGGCGATGGAAGCTTACGGTCTCGGACGAAGTCTTCAGAAAATAAAAAGAAATTTATTATTAAATCTAAAAAGGAAATTTCTAATGTTTTTGAAAAGGGAATGATATTATATGCAAAAGATCTAAAGTTTTTATATGTAAAAAATCAATATAATCAACTTAGATTTGTTCCTTGTGTATCGAGAAAATGGGGTAAAAGTTATATAAGAAATCGTTTTAAGAGACTTATTAGAGAGGCTATGTGGTTAAATCTGAAATCTATAAAAAATATACCTTATGATATTGTTATATTACCAAATTCAGACCAAATTAAAAATAAAAATTATAAATTAAAAAATGTTTTGCCTCAGTTTAATGATTTGTTTAAAAAATTAAAATTGAATATGTGAGGATGTACTTATGCAAGAAAAAAATCAAAATTCACCTACCTCTCTTTTAGCAATATTATTTATAGGGTTTGTAACAATTTTACTGCTTCAATACTTAGATGTTTCTAATATAGATAAACAAGCCCAACGACCTCAAGAAAATATCGTAAATACAGAAATAATTCCTCAGCAAAAAATTGATACAAAAAATGATTTTATTTTTCAAAATTTAAATGAACAAAAAAAAGATATAGTCATAAAAAATCAAAAAAATTTGTATATTTTATCTAATAAAGGCGGAAGAATTGAAAAGATCTATTTATTAAGTAGTGACAACGTTAAAATTCCAGATAGTGTAATACAAGAATCGAAAGATGAAATAGAAAGAAAATATTTAGCTCTGGAAATCACAAGAAACAAAGGAATAGATTTTCAACCTCATTTATATAAAAATCAAATTGTTTATCCAATCTTAAATGATGCTTATTTCGATGTTGATATAAAAGAATTAGAGTCTGATATATATCAAATAATTTTTTCAAAATATATTGAATTTAATAAAAATCCATTAAAAATTATTAAAATATATAGATTTCTAAAAAATGAAAATTTTTTTCATCAAGTAACTATATTAAAAAATGAAAATGATAAAGATTTTATTTTAAATGGTGATTTGTTTTTTAAGAGCATAAATGCATTAGGACCAGAACCAGAAGATTTAGAAAATGAACGTATTTTAAATACATATGGAAGATTTTATCACTATAATGAGAGTCTGAAGGTTTTATATGGGTTCCAGTATAGTGATGGTGGATTTTTTAGTTGTAGTAGTATTCCAAAAGGACGTTTTACAATTCATACTGAAAAACTTGATGGATTAAAGTATGCGGGTGTATTTAGTAGGTATTTTATACTCTATTCGAAATATTTACCCTCTGAGGGGTTTCACTATCCTGATGGTATCATTTTAGAAAATCAACCACCGATTGATGGATCTTCTTCATTTACAACAGTTTTCTGGGATTTAAAATTATCAAAAAAAGAATCTCGAAATCTTAGGATTCTTGAATATTTACAATCATCCGTAGGAGAATCAGTGTCTGGTTTTTCAAAATATATTAAAGAAGATCAAAAACGAACAGATGCTCTGATTATCGATCAAATCGTTTATGTGGGTTTAAGAAGTGATGAAGAGCATAGATTTTTTTATCATGAAATGGCAAAAGCAGAGTTTGGTTTAGAAGAGCCAGAATCAAGTGTTCGGGATGTAATTTATTCTTCTGGATTTTTAGCTTTATTTTCTAAATTAAGAGATGGG
>JBEQAN010000304.1:0-2678 GCA_041640315.1 Leptospiraceae bacterium | reverse complement strand
TGCAAAAAATTACATAACCTCGGATGTAAAGTCAACTCTCCCAATTTTTCGTTTACATCAGATGGTTCAATACTAGATAAACGCAACCTGCTATATTTTAATTTATTTAATATTGCTTCCAAAAGGTCTATAAATCTATAATTTTTATATCTATACCAACCAATATTAACACCCGTTAATACAATCTCTGGTATTTTGTGATCTTCAAGAATTTCAATATGTTCTAAAATATTTTCTAAGGGTCTAGAAATTCCCCCTCCTCTTGCTTGCGGAATTTTGCAATAGCTACATTTCCTATCACACCCATCTTGGATCTTGACATAAGCTCTTGTATGCCCAATTGGTACTACATTCCCATAATTAAAAGGATCCTCTATTAATTTTCTTTTTTTACTTAGTTCAAAGTATTCCAATGGTCCTGAAGAAAAGACTTTTAAATCAGTGTTTGACTCTTCTAATTCTTGATAAATTTTAAATATTTGTGATTTTTTTTCGTTCCCTATAATAGCCCAAAGACCAGGTATTTTTTCTAATTCTTTGTTATCAGTTTGTGCATAACAACCAGTTATAATTATCTTAGAATTTGGATTTTTCTTCAAGATTTGCTTGGTTATATACTTATTTTTTTGATCTGCCTGTTCAGTAACAGTACACGTATTAATTATAGCTACATCTGGACCTTCCTTCCAATCTACGACTTCAAATCCATTTTTTATAAATTGATTTAGAATACCATCAGATTCATAGATATTTAATCTACAGCCTAGAGTATAAATCCCAACCGTTTTTTTATGAGTCATACTTAGATTAATATTTACTTAAATTCGCTAAATTTTCTTTCGCAATAGGATAATTCGATTCAATTTCGAGGGCTTTATTATAGTAGTTCATTGCCTCTTTTTTAAAATCTGCTCTTAAAATAGAATTCTCTGGTAATTTTTTAAAACCAATTTCTTTGATTACGCCAAGATTGTTATAAACTTTTAATAATAACTCTCTATCAATATTTGATAAATAAAGAATTGATTTAAATCGAAACTCCGCTAATTCATAATTATTTTGTAAAAAATACATCAATCCATCAAGAAATAGGGCATTTCCATTTGTAGGATCATTACTTATGATAAACTCTAGTTGTTGTCTTGCTTTTTCAAAATTATTCATGACAAAAAACGATTTAGCTATTTGATAACGAAATAAATTATTTAATTTCTTATCGTTTTTAAATTTTTCTATACTTGGATATAATACTCTTAGTGCTAAGTTGGGTTGCTTGTTTTTTATATACACTTCTGAAAGAAGAATAGGAACTTCCCAAGAATTTGGATGATCCATTTGTGCATAGTTAAGATGAGCAAGAGCTTTATTTATATCATTAAGTTCTAAGTAATTTGATGCAGCAAGTAGTCTAAATTCTAAGGAATTTTTGTAGTCATCAAATACCTCACGAATTTTTTGTAAAGATTCTTCATATCTATTTTGTCGAAACAATTTTAAGGATTCTTCATAATTTGGTGGATATGCTGAAAGAATTTTCCCTATAAATAAAAAATATAACAAAATAAAAATTAGCCTCTTACAATGAATGTATTTTAAACTTTCCATATACATTTTATCGGAATTTTTTTTTATAGTTGAAAAAACAAATATTTTTTAAGGTTAACTAATTTTTTTTGTTTTTATATTCAAAATACCGTATTTTTTATTCAATGGTAAGATAAAATTTCTAGAAGGATCGGAAATAAGGTATCTTATGGGTATGACAGGTATAGCATTCATCAGTTTATGTTCAATAGCTTCATTGCCAATATAGATTTCTTGATCCATTTGTAAAACTGGCATATCGAGATCTATATTATAATATAAACTCACTAAGTTTTGGTCTTCAACAAACGAACTAAATAAGATCTTAGTATTTCCATAATAAATTTTTCTTTTTACTTTGTATTGATAACTAAGATTTAAGTAGGGTTCATAATACTTTTCATTTTTTAGAAACAATAATTCAATATTAAGAACTTGAGCCATTGCAACATTACTTTTTCTTTTTGATTTAATATACAAATTAATAAGAAAAAGAATTGTCAAAAGAAATATAATTATGATAGAAACCCCATAGTAGTTTAAGAAAAACTCTTCCATACTATATTTGACTACTATTAGCTGGCTCTGGATCATTATTTTTGATTACTAATTTTCTTAATCGCATCTTAGATTCTTTCTCTTTTTTTTCTTTTTCTTTTCTTTCTCTTTCTAACTGGATTTCTCTATAGATTTTTGAATAATCATCCCAATATTGTTCCTTAAATGTAAGTTTATTTTCTTCTTTGTTATAGGATACAAAAATTCTTGTAGGCTCTTTATAAGCACCTTCTAAGAAACGATTTGCCATATAATCTTCAACTTCTCTCTGTATCAATCGTCTTAATGGTCTTGCTCCATATTTTTCATCAAAACCTTTTTCCGCAAAATATTTTGTTGATAATTCATCTAATACAATTTCAATTTTTTTATCAAACAGATATTTATTTAATCGTTTTATCATTATATTTACAATTTTTTCAATCTGTTCACTTGTTAGAGAATTGAAAACAACAATTTCATCAATTCGATTTAAAAATTCTGGGTTAAAATGTTTCTTTAATGCTTCAATTGCTTTTTCTTTTTTATTTTCTTCT
>JBEQAN010000303.1:0-2684 GCA_041640315.1 Leptospiraceae bacterium | reverse complement strand
TAAGATCATTTTTTCTAATCCGGATTGCTCAACCCCTAAGCTTTGTAAATATTCCTTTTGTTCTTCTTTACTTAATACCGATAATTCTTCTTCAATTTTACCACATATCATTACATATTCCGTATTTTCTTCTTTGGCTTTTTGAATCACTTGTTCCGTCCAAGCATTTCCTTTTGAAATGGAATCTTCATCAACATTAAGAACATACATTTCCGGCTTGTAAGTAATTAAATGAAAATCTTTTGCTAATTTGATTTCTTCTTCTGAAAGTTGGGGAATAATTTCTCTTGCTTTTCTTTCTTGTTCTAAGAAAGATAAAATTTTTTTTCCCAAGTCAAATTTTTTGATTGCTTCTTTATCATTGCCTTTTGCTTTTTTTTCTAATTTTTGTAGTTGTTTTTCAAGAGATTCTAAATCCGCCAAGATTAACTCTAAGTGAATGATTCTTATATCCGATAAAGGATCTACTTTCCCCTTTACATGGATGATGTTGGGGTCATCAAAACATCTCACGATATGTAAAATAGCATGGGTTTCTCTAATATGGGATAAAAATTGATTTCCGAGCCCTTCTCCTTTGTGAGCACCTTCTACAAGTCCCGCAATATCTACAAATTCCATATAAGTAGGAACAACATTCTTGGGTTTAATGACTTCAGCTAACTTCCATAATCGTGGATCTGGAACATCTACAACCCCTACATTGGGATCGATGGTACAAAAAGGATAATTCGCAGAAGCAGCATTCGCTCTTGTTAAAGCATTAAAAATAGTAGATTTTCCTACATTTGGTAATCCTACAATACCCGCTTTTAAAGACATAAGATCTTTTTTTTAAAATATCTTATAGGTCAATTGATTTATAATTTTGTTTTATTCTCTATAGCTCTCTATATCTATCAGTTTAATTACATTTCCTATGATTAATAGTGATGGAAACTCCGCAGCATGTTTGATGGAATTTTCATAAATAGTCTCTAAGGTTCCAAAGATAATTTTTTGATCGGGATAAGTAGCTTTACTTATAATGACCGCTGGTGTATTCTTACTTCGTCCTTTTTCTATTAATCGCTTTGCAATTCTTTCTAAATGATGTAATCCCATATAAAAAACTAAAGTAAGGGTTTCATCTGCTAATAAATCCCAGTTAAAATCCGGAAAACCACTCTCATCTTCCGCATTCGCAGAACTATAACCTGTAAGAAAAATTACTGAACGCCCTAAGTCTCTATGTGTAAGAGGCACCTGTAGTTCTGCGGAACATGCAAGTGCAGTTGTAATACCAGGTACAACCTGGACTTCTATTCCATGTTTTTTTAGGTAATATATTTCTTCACCACCACGACCAAAAATAAAGGGATCTCCACCTTTTAAGCGAACAATAATTTTTCCTTGAAGTGCATATCTTAGTAAAAGCTCATTAATTTCTTCTTGAGTATAACTATGGTGTCCTTTTCGCTTTCCAACAAAAATCTTTTCTTTATTTTGAAATTCTGGCAATTCTAAAAGAGAATGATGAATTAAACTATCATATAAAATGACATCAGCGTCTACTATTTTTTTATAACCTTTTATAGTAATTAATTCTGGATCGCCAGGCCCTGCACCTACAATATATACTTTTCCTTTTTTCTCTATTGAATCCTTCATTCCATATCCATTATATTCTTGTTATGGGAATTATAAATGAAAAATTTTATAAATATTGATAAATTTTATATCAATTCCTTTATATTTTTATATTCAAGATTTAAGGATTTTGACAGGTTGAAATGAGTAATATGTCCTTTATAACATTGTATTCCCAATGTTAAATCCTCTTCTTTTTGAATGATATCATGTAAAGGTGTTTCTAAAAGTGTTAAAAGATAAGGATAGATGGCATTATTAAGTGCTTGAATCGCAGTTTTTGCTACCAACGATGGCATATTAGGAACTGCATAGTGTAATATATGATCTACTTCATAGACTGGTTCATGATGAGTGGTGGGTTTTGAAGTTTCTGCAATACCTCCTTGATCAATTGCTACATCACAAAGTATACTATATTTGGGGATTAAACTTAACATATTTCTTGAAATAAGCTTAGGTGTTTTTAAACCATTCACATAAATTGCTCCAATGATAATATCCGCATCTGTAATGGAATGCATTATATTCTCTTCGCTGGAATATAAAGTATGAACTTCATTTTTAAAATAAGTTTCAATGTGTTTTAATTTATTGATGTTAGTATCTAAAACTGTAGTATTCCCGCCCAATCCTACAGCAATTTTTGCTGAATGAAATCCCACAGTCCCTGCCCCAACAATAACAACATTTGCTTTTTTAACTCCTGTTACTCCACTAATCAACAAACCTTTTTTTCCATAATATTTTAATAAATAATGAGCAGAAAGTTGAGGAGCAAGTTTACCAGCTATTTCGCTCATAGGAGATAAAATAGGATAAAAACCTTCTTTTGTTTGAATAGTTTCGTAACCTATGGCTATGACTTCTTTTTTTAATAATTCATATACTAACGTTGGATTAGATGCAAGATGTAAAAAGGTGAATAAAATTAAATTTTTTCGAAAATACTTAAATTCTTCGGGGAGGGGTTCTTTCACTTTTAATACTATATCACTTTCATTCCATATTACTTCGGGATCTGATATAATCTCCGCTCCAGCTTTTTTAAAAAA
>JBEQAN010000302.1:0-2685 GCA_041640315.1 Leptospiraceae bacterium | reverse complement strand
AAACACCAGAACATCTAACTTATTCAGAATTTCGAAAAATGGTCAATAATAGTCCAGACGCGAAAGGAAAAATCTTTACTAAGAATATTCAACTTAAAAGTGCTTTTGAAGAAAATCCATTTGTTTTGAAAATCACACCTACAAAAATTGAAGGAAGATATATAGGAAAAAATGTAGATTTAAACGAAGAAACTGACATTCAAAAATTAAGAGTTGCTACTATACCTTTTTATGTGGAAGTTTTACCAGAGATTATCAATGATGATATTATTAAATTATTAGAAGAAAATAATATAATTTATAAATTTGAAAATCCTCAAAAAGGGGGTTTTTTTAATACAATATTAAGTATACTTCCCTATTTGTTTATTATATTGCTCTTATGGTTTTTCATGTTTAGACAAATACAAAGTACTGGCAATAAAGCACTTGCATTTGGAAAAAGTAAAGCAAAATTACATGCGGAAGGGAAAACAAAAGTAACATTTAATGATGTTGCAGGATGTGACGAAGCAAAAGAAGAGCTAAAAGAAGTTGTAGATTTTCTTAAAGATCCTAAGAAGTTTCAGAATATTGGAGCAAGAATTCCAAAAGGGGTTTTATTAGTAGGTCCCCCAGGAACGGGAAAAACTTTACTTGCAAAAGCAGTGGCTGGTGAGGCGGGCGTTCCCTTTTTCTCTATCTCTGGTTCAGATTTTGTAGAAATGTTTGTTGGAGTAGGAGCTTCGAGAGTAAGAGATTTATTTGATCAAGCAAAGCGAAACGCTCCTTGTATCATCTTTATTGATGAAATCGATGCAGTAGGACGTTTAAGAGGGGCTGGTCTTGGTGGTGGACATGATGAACGTGAACAAACCTTAAACCAACTTTTAGTAGAAATGGATGGTTTTGAAGAAAATGAAGGCATTATTGTAATTGCTGCAACAAATAGACCTGATATCTTAGATCCCGCTTTACTAAGACCGGGTAGATTCGATAGACAAGTTGTTGTAAGTGCTCCCGATGTAAAAGGAAGAGAAGAAATCCTAAAAATTCATGCAAGAAAAGTACCCTTATCTTCAGATATATCCTTGGCAAAGATAGCACGAGGAACACCAGGATTTACGGGAGCAGATTTAGCCAATTTAATCAACGAAGCGGCACTTCTTGCAGCAAGAAAGAATAAAAAAAGAGTGACCCAAGAAGAACTCGAAGAAGCAAAAGATAAAGTCTTAATGGGACCAGAGCGAAGAAGTTTTTTAATTACAGAATCAGAAAAAGAAGTAATTGCCTATCACGAAGGTGGTCATGCTTTGATTGGAACATTACTCCCTTATGCGGAGCCAGTACATAAAGTCACTATTATCCCAAGAGGTAGAGCTCTCGGAATAACTCAGCAACTTCCAGAAACAGATAAACATATTCATCCAAAGAAATATTGGTTAGATAGAATCTGTGTCTTGATGGGGGGATATTTAGCAGAAGAATTGATTTTTGGTGATACTTCTACAGGTGCAGCAAATGATATACAGGTTGCAACAAATATAGCAAGAAGAATGGTTTGCGAATGGGGTATGTCGGAAAGATTAGGAACAGTTTCTTATGCGCAAGAAGACCATAATGTCTTTCTCGCAAGAGATATTAGTCATCCAAGAAACATTAGTGAGCATACCGCAGCACTTATAGATGCTGAGGTAAAAAGAATTATCGATGAACAGTTAGAGAAAGGTAGACAATTACTAAGAACACACAGAGATAAATTGGAAAAAATTGCAAAAGCATTACTAGAAAAAGAAACAATCAATGGTGAAGAATTAAATGAAATAGTAGGAGAGGAAAATATTCATGTAAAACAAAAAGAACTTTATGCTCCCAGCAAAGAAAAAAGTAATAAAAGCTTAGATAAAAAAGCTGGTCTAACCGATGGAGAAATAGAACCAATCCCCGCTAATTAGTGGGGATTGTTATGATGAACAACTCCATTCATCAAGAAGAGTCCAAAAACCAAAATTTTCAGCTCAGTGAATCTTTCTTAAATAAAATTATTGAAAATCCTTTTGAATACATATATAATCCTTTTTCTTTTCAAAATATCGATCTCAATGAATCTTTATTAGAGGTAAAAGAGGATAAAATCACTGGAGAAGAAACAAAAACTCTATTTATTGAAGAAAAAGCTATTATTTCTTTATTTTTAAAACCAATCGAAATCGTTATGCGCCCTCATATCTCTATCTCTCAAGAAATTTTGAATAAGTTATATCAAGTTCGAAAAGATCCAAAAATTGCAAGAAATATAGAACAATATGGTACAGATTTAATAGAAAAATTAGAAAACGTGAGAAAATTTTATAGAATTTTTATTGAATCTAATACGAACGAATTTTTAGAAAAAGAAGCAAATCGTTTAGTAAAGAGATTTTTTGGAGAGCATTTTAAAGAGAATCATAAAAACTTCATTAAACTTAAACGATATGTAGAAAAGTTAAAATCTTTTTATGAAATTATTATTAAGTTATGGAAAGATATTCAAAATTTGATTGATGCGATAGGATATATTATTGAAATAAAGCTTTTTATTGAAAATCTAAAAAATAAAATTTCTCAGATCCAAATATTAAATCATCAGACACAAATGTTTTTAAGAATAATGGAAAATTATTTAAAAATTCAAGAATATCAATATAATTCTTCCAATTTTTCATA
>JBEQAN010000301.1:0-2692 GCA_041640315.1 Leptospiraceae bacterium | reverse complement strand
TATAATATTGGTATTAGTAGGAATTCTCAATTGTTATCAAATCAAAAATAAATCTACATTAAGAAATGATGATATATATAAAATATATACATCTTTAAATGGAACTTGGCATTTAAATCATGATAAAACAATTGAATCATTATTAAAATTAAATTCGCTGAATCATTTCAATGAATTAAATTTATATAACACGGTCTTGTTGAATTTTAAAAGTGAGATTCCAGAAGTTATTTTTAAATTTTCTTTAGATAAAGAAAAAAATCTTCAAGAATGGGAACTGTTATATTCCATTAAAAAAGAAAATAAATTCAATCAGATTCATAAAAAGGGGATCATTTCAGTACTACAGTATGAAAAAAAACTTAATCATAATGAAAAAATCTTTATTGAACTAATAGAACAAAATCATCAAAATAATTCCCCATCGAATAAAGAAGTCATTTCAATAGAATTTTTAAACTCAGATGAGATAAAAATTTCTTTACAACTCCAACAAAACGAAAAATATTTCAATGAAATTTATTTTAAAAAAATAAATTAAAAATGAAATTCAAAATTTTTAAAATCATATTTTTAATATTACTATTTCTTCAAACTTGTCAATCCCCCACCATTTATAAAAATTTTGACCAATATAAAAGTGAAAATGAAATTGCCATTATTGAGATGGAAGGATATCAAGTTAGAGTAAAAGATAATTCTCGTAATCTTTACTACGATAAACTTTATTTATTGGAAGGAAAATATTTGATTGAATTTAGAGATAGAAACTCTATGATGAAGGGGGCTGCTTTATGTAGCGTTGTTAAAGACAAAAAATATACAATTAAAATTACAGATAAAAAGGAATTCGCAAAATATAATAAAAGTATTTATACTGGTGCATGTATTGAAATTCCCAAAAAAGAACCTGGGAAATTAGAAAAATACTTACTAGAAAAAAAATTAAAAGATGAAATTAAATAAAATTATTTTTATTGTTTTATTCCTTTATCTCGGAATTGAGTTTCTATTGTCATTTCATTTAGAAATAAAAAATGAAAAATTGTATAGAAATATTCATTGTTTTTATAAAAATTTTTTGTTTTTATGTCCTAACAAAGAAGTTCAAATCCTAAGAAAAGATAAAAAATTTTGGAAGGTTTCTACCAATACTTTTGGAGAGCGAATTACTCGAAATACTTTAAAAGATCAAGAATATAATAAAGAAATTTGGTTTATTGGTGATTCCATTTCCTTTGGCTATCTTGTGAATGATGAAGAATCAGTCCCCTATTTAATGGGATTAAAACAAACCTTACCGGTTCGTAATTTAGGTGTTGATTCCATCGGTACAATTGGGATTTTAGAACGACTTAAAAAAGGAATAGAAGATCATCCAGATCTTACGATTGAACATTTAATTTGGATTTATAATACATCAGATTTTACAGATGATGTAATATATCATAAAAAAAAATGGTTTCATCATATAGGTTTTAAGATCCATTATACAATAAGCAAATATTCAAATATTTATAATTTATTTTTACTATTAAAAAAACAGGGACAAAATGCATTACCAGAGCCTCAAGAAATAACAGAGGATATATGGAATCATACTCATATTACTTTTGAAAATATAAAACTACTTACAAATTATATAAAAAATGAACCAAAAATAAAAAATTTTCTTATCGTGTTGTATCCTGGTATGAAGCAAAATAAAAAGCCAGATGTAGATTCGCCCATTTTAATAAGTTTAGAAAAATTTTTTAAAAAACATAATATAAATTTTTATAAAATTTCTAAAGAATTTGAAGAGGCAAAAAGTCCATATATTGAGTATGATGGTCATCCCAGTGAAGAAGGTTATAAAATCATCACTTCGATTCTAATCGATTACTTAAAGCTTTTGTAATCGTAATAAAAAATGGATTTTCATCAATCTCTTCTATTGGAACTGAATAACGTATTCTCCAATTGGGATATTCATTGGTAGTTCCCGGCATATTAGGTTGATCTGATTCTCCTAAAAGATCATTTAAAGATACAAGAAGTATTTTCGATGGAGCTTCTCCTATTAATTGATAGAAATATCGAGCTATTTCTGTTCCATAAATACTATCTTCAGTAATAGCTTCTCCCTCTTTAAAATAGCCTTTTTTCTGCAAAAGGTCTATGAATTGTTTTCTTTCTTCGTTTCTAATTTTATAAAGTCTTTTAGCTTCTTCTTCATTGATAAAACCAATTTTTAATTTTTCTTCTATATCTTTTCCCATCCAATATCCCGCTAAGGTAGGTAAATCATGTGTATTTATCGTAACTACACTATTAAGGGGATATGTTCGCGGATCTCTATATTGTTCATTTTCTTTTTCAAAATATAAAACTTTCCAGCTTAATATATTTTTTTGATTCATAATCTTACGAACTTCTTCTGGAACTGTTCCAAGATCCTCTCCAATAATAATACTTTTAGTTCTATGACTTTCTAAACATAAAATACCAAACAATTCTTGTTCTGGATAACGAATATAGGTAGAAGTAATTTCTTTACCTTCTTTTACAATCCAAAAAAGTCTAAACATCCACATCACATGATCAATTCTTAGTAAAGTATCCTGAAAAAGATTTCTTTGGATCAATTGTATAAATGGTTTAAATTCATATTTTTTTAACATAAGAGGATTCATAACGGTAATACCCCAAT
>JBEQAN010000300.1:0-2700 GCA_041640315.1 Leptospiraceae bacterium | reverse complement strand
TGTTGTCAATTTTTTTATTGAACTAATGTTCATAATAAAATCATACTATAGTAGTTTGCTACCATAGTATGATTTCAAAAAAGATATTGGATGATTAAAAAGAAGGAATGATTCTGATTTATAATCCAAGACCTTTACTTGCGATAATTTCCTTCATGATTTCAGATGTTCCCGCATAAATGGTTTGAACTCTAGCGTCAATATAGGCTTTTGCAATTGGATATTCCAACATATAACCATATCCACCAAAAAATTGTAAACATTCATCTACATGCCTTTTTAATAATTCAGAACACAATAGTTTACATTGAGAAGCTTCAACGGTTACTTTTTTTCCTTGCATGTATTCGAATATTACTTGATCTAAAAAGGCTCGTGCTGCACATTGCTCAGTATATAATTCTGCAAGTTTAAATTGAGTATTTTGGAACTTACCAATATTTTTTCCAAATGCTTTTCTTGTTTTAACATATTCAATGGTCATATCAAGTACAGCTTCTGCACTTCTCATATTAGAAATTGCAAGAACAAGTCTTTCAGTTGCAAGTTCACTCATCAAATATCGAAAACCATGTCCTTCTTTCCCTATCAAATTTGCTTTGGGTACTTTTACATCATTAAAAAAGAGTTCTGCTGTATCTTGAGCATGTAATCCAATTTTTTCTAGTTTTCTTCCTCTTTCAAAACCTTCCATTCCTCTTTCTATAACAAGTAAAGAAATGCCATTTATACCTTTTTCTGGATTTGTCTTAACAGCTGTTACGACTAAGTCAGACAAATATCCATTAGAAATAAATGTTTTTGAACCATTCACTAAATAGTAATCCCCTTTATCAACTGCTGTTGTTTTTATACCAGCAAGATCGGATCCTGCATCTGGTTCTGTCATACCCACTGCTAAGATTTTTTTACCCGCTATAATATCTGGAAGCCATCGCTTTTTTTGTTCTTCGGAACCATAATGTAAAATATATGGAGCTACTACATCTGCATGAAGACTAAAAAAAACACCCGATGCTCCAACTCTTGCAAGTTCTTCTATAACAATTACATTATAAAGAAAATCCGTTCCAGATCCCCCATATTCTTGAGGAAAATTAGGACATAAGAGACCAAGACTACCTGCTTTCTCCCAAATTTCTCTTGGTACGATTCCCTCTTTTTCCCATTTGCTATGATAAGGTACAATTTCATTTTCTACAAAATTTCTAACTAGATCTCTAAATTCCTCATGCTCTTTTGTAAATGGTAATATTCTTTTTAACCTTTTAAGTTCAAACATATTATCAATAAAATAAAAATTGATTTTTATGTCAATTCATGTAATAAAGAAGTTTCCAAAAAAGTTCAAGAGGTTATTCATAATATGTTTTAAGATACTCCATGAGATAGTTTTGAATAATTAAATAATAAAGTAGGATAAAATCTTTTATAAATATAAAATTTTCGAATACCCACTAATTCTTTATAGTTTTCAAAAAAATATTTATCTAAATCAAAATGCAAAATATGTTTTACACGATTCTTTATTTTTTCATAATCACTTAAATATTTTCTTAGCACTACATTTAATTGCAAAGAATAAATCCAATAGGAATCTACTTCTTCGAAGTCCAACAGATTGGTTAAATCCTCCCACCAATCAATCAAAATTTTTTTTATAATATTATAAGGATATTCTCGAACCAGAATTTGATTTTCTATAAATAGAATTTCCCCTAATTTTTTCTCCCTTAAATCTTCTTTGATTATATTATAAAATGTGTTTACACCAATATGATAAAAAAAGATGGTGGGATGATTGATACCTTTAAAATCTTCGTAAATAATCATTTGGTAATTTTCATTAAATACATTTTGTATCATGCTGATATAATGTAAAAAAATTTCCTCTAATTTGTCTCTTTCCAAAGGGGCTCTTCTACTTGAATAGACTTGAAGTGATTCTTCAAAGGTTTCTTCGTTGTATATTACATGGACTGCTTGATAAAATTTATTTAAATCATTTTCATATTCAAACTTATTTAGTTCAAGATAGTAATCTTTTGTACGATTCCATTCTTTACTTCCTATCATTTTTGTATATTCAGTAAATTTATAAAATCGCTTTAAATTGGACTCAATAACAATTGTTTGTATTTGTTGGATCTGATCTTGTTTTAGAATTTCATCTTGATACGTTTTAGTTAAGTCCTGCTGAATTATCTTGGTATAATAGTTATATAAACCATTCAGAGTATAATCTACCTCATCAAAATATGAAACTACTATCGTATATGAAAAATTGGAAGAATTATATTGATATTCTTGAATTTTTAAATAATTTTCCATTATTCTTAAAAACATTTGTGTCTGATGATTTAATATTTGGATCTGAGAAATTTTATTTTTTAGATTTTCGATAAAAAGCTTTATTTCAATAATATATCCTATCGCATCAATCAAATTTTGAATATCTTTCCATAACTTAACAATAATTTCATAAAAAGATTTTAATTTTTCTATATATCGTTTTAATTTAATGAAGTTTTTATGGTTTTCTTTAAAATGATCTCCAAAAAATCTCTTTACTAAACGATTTGCTTCTTTTTCTAAAAATTCATCTGTATTAGATTCTATAAAAATTCTATAGAATTTTCTTACGTTTTCTAATTTTTCTATTAAATCTGTACCATATTGTTCTATATTTTTTGCAATTTT
>JBEQAN010000299.1:0-2701 GCA_041640315.1 Leptospiraceae bacterium | reverse complement strand
CTTTTAGTTCTATGGTTAAAAGACAGCCACCTCCGCGTAAATATTGTTTTGCTAATTCATAATGAGGATGTGTTGGATGTAAAGGATAATAAACTTTTTTTACTTTTGGATGTTTTGATAAAAAATCTGCAATTTCCAGTGTAGTTTTATTGTGATAATCCACGCGAAGAGCCATTGTTTTTGCACTTCTATAAATTTTATAACTAATTTCTGCAGGTAGTATACCTCCCGTATGACCATTGAATTCTCTAATTTTTTCTATGAGTTCTTTTGAGCCAGCAACAGCACCAGCAATAAGATCATTTTGTCCACTAAAATATTTCGTTAAAGAATGAATTACCAGATCCGCGCCATACTGAGCGGGATTGCAATTGATCGGTGATGCTAAGGTGCTATCAACAAATAATAAAATGTTTTTTTTCTTAAGCTCAAAACTTAAATATTTTAAATCAATAATATAATAAAAAGGATTCGTAGGAAATTCTGTAAAAACAATTTTTGTATGGGGTTTAATAGCACTTAAAATTTCATTGGCTTCAGGAAAAACTACAGTACTTTCAATCTGAAATTTCTTTAAGGTTGTTTCAATAAAATTTCTTGTCTTTAAATACATATCAGAGGTTAGTACAATGTGGTCTCCACTCTTAAGAAAGGTAAGTAAAGGAATTGTGCAAGCGGACATACCAGAGGATAGTACATAGGCATCTTCTGTTTTTTCTAAAGAAGCAATCAGAAGTTCTAAGTTTCTATTCGTAGGATTTCCATATCTACTATATTCAAAACGATATTTTTCTTTAGAACTAACAAAATCAATCAATTCTTCTATAGTTGAAAATAAAAAGACAGAACTTGTATAAATAGGCGGATTTAAACTATCGAATGTATCATGTAATTTGGGTGGGTGAATTAACTCTGTTTCTAACATATGGTAATAAAAAAAGAACTATATAAAATTTCAAACCTTTTCTATCAAAATTGTAGATATGAAAAAATTTTAAATGTGTAGATAATATGGAGATTTTTTAAGAGAGATATATGAATGATAAGAGGTAAGAAGTTTTTTTCGGTTTTATTCACCGATGTAGTGTAAATAAAGGTTAAGTTTAAGTAAGTGGTGAAATGTAAAAAGTAAAATGTGAAAATGAAATGAAAACAAAGTAAGAGAAACAATATTGCCACAGCTTTGTTTACGCTACCATCAAGGATGATGGTAATGTTGGTTTTGTTTATTTAGTATAGTGTGTTCAACAATACTTTCAGTTTGTAAATCTTCGCTTCTTTACTTACGACTTATATCTTACCTTTTACATTTTAGCATTAATGATTCATGGATGATACTTTTATCTTATCTTAAAATCTTTATGCCTAATATAGTTAACATAATAATTTCATAAAATTTTTCTTTACTTTAGATAAAATATTTAAATTTATCATTTCTGAATTTTTCATAATATTTTCTCATTCGTATAACAAAAACGTTTTTAATAAAAAATATGGTGTTGTTTTAAACGATGATAAAAATTAAGGTTGAAATATTAAATAAATAAGAATTTTAAAAATAATATATTGATATGAAAAAGAAATTGCCCATAGGAATCAGCACACTTAGTGAAATTATAAACGGAGATTATATCTATGTAGATAAGACATTTTTTGTTCATGAACTCGTAAGTACAGGTAAATATTATTTTCTTAGCCGTCCGAGACGATTTGGTAAATCTCTATTTGTTGATACCCTTAAAGAGGCTTTCGAAGGAAACAAAGAATTATTTAAAGGTTTATATATTTATGATAAATGGAACTGGGACATAAAATATCCTGTAATTCAAATAAATTTTGCAGAGGGATTACTTACTAGTAGAAAAGAATTAGATAAAAGAATTTTAAATATATTAAAAATAAATCAAGAGAGACTTGAAGTCTATTGTGAGGAAAAAGAAGATATTACATCATATTTTATCGAAATCATAAGAAAAGCAAAAGAAAAATTTAGTCGAAATGTGGTGATTCTTATAGACGAATACGACAAACCTATATTAGATAATATAACAAATTTAGACGTTGCAAAAGAAATGCGAGAAGGATTAAAAAACTTTTATTCTGTGATAAAAGGACAAGATGCGAATATCAAATTTGTGTTTATGACGGGCGTAAGTAAATTCAGTAAAGTATCGATATTTTCTGGTTTAAATAATCTTAATGATATATCCATAGATAAAACATATTCGTCAATTTGTGGATACAGAGAAGAAGATTTAATAAAATATTTTTCGGAATATCTCTTAGATAAAAATTTAGAAGATATTCGATACTGGTATAATGGTTATAGTTGGACGGGAGAGGAGAAAGTCTATAATCCCTTTAGTATTTTGATGTATTTTCAAAAAGGAATGTTTCGAAATTATTGGTTTGAAAGTGCAACACCAACTTTTTTAATAGAATTACTAAAAGAAAAAAAATACTACATTCCGCAATTGGAAAGCTTAGAAATAGGAGAATCTTTAATTGGTAGTTTTGATATTGACTTCATTGAACCAGAAAATCTACTCTTTCAAACAGGGTATTTAACGATAGAACAACACTATTTTCAAGAAAGACGCAATGTATATAGGCTCACATATCCTAATAGCGAAGTGAAAATATCACTCAATGATTACCTTCTTAATCATTATACATCCCATGTAGGAGAAAAAAATAAAAT
>JBEQAN010000298.1:0-2714 GCA_041640315.1 Leptospiraceae bacterium | reverse complement strand
CAGTAGTCCCAATATAATGAAATCCTCTGTTGATGGGATTACTATGTTCTTGTAAGTAAAAATACCAAAAATCTTGATAATTATCAATTTTATCTTTATAAATGGTTTTAGACATACCCCCTCCTAATGGTTATAGTGTATTGTATAACATAATTTCAAGTTATAAAAATTTCAACTCTTTTCTTTAATTTTTATAATTCATATTTGATTTGACTATTAAGCTTTCATTTAGAATTTTGTTTCTTAAAAACTTTCTTTTGGAGAGATGACCGAGAGGCCGAAGGTGCAGCACTGGAAATGCTGTGTACCCTCACAAAGGGTACCGAGGGTTCGAATCCCTCTCTCTCCGCCATTTAAAATCATTCTTAAATTTCAAAAATATATTTTTTAAAATTGACATATTGATAAAACATTTTTAATTTAATATCAAATGATTAATAAAAAAAATGTTCCTTCTTATGATCTTGCCACAAAAGAAGAGGAAGATTACTTAGAAACGGATGAGTTTTATGCTCTAATAGAACGCTGTAAAAATCAGGATCCCGACGCCTTAGAAAAATTTTTTAATATTTATAGCATAGAAATTTATAACTTTCCCATAAAAGTATTTCATTTTTCAGAAGAAGAGGCTGGTGATTTTTTTCTTTTTGCTTTTGAACGTTTAAAAGATGGAAAACGCTTTAAATCCTTTCGTGGTGAATCGACATTTAGAACGTGGTTTTATAGTGTTTTAAAAAACTTAGTATTAGACTGGATTCGTCATAATAAAAAAAACCAAGAAATTCAATTTCTTAACTTTCCAAATCCAAATGCTATAGAAAATGAAGCCTATGACGAATTAAAATATACACAAAATTCCGAGGTGAATTTAACGATTGAAACCTTCAATCAAATATTAAATGAACTTGATAAAGAATTAAAAATCATCTTCAAACTAGTATATTTATTTTATCTGAACCTTGATGAAGATGATATTAGTTTTTTAAAAGAAAGATATCATAAAACACCTTATGAAATTTGGGAATTTGTGATAGAAACTAAAGATTTTTTAACAGAAAAAAACTTAAGACTACTTCAAAAATATGATATTTTACAAAATATGTATTTAAAATTACTAAAATTACAAAGAAAAGAATCTGAACTTTCAAATTCCTTTTTAGATAGAAATTTAGAAAAACAACTTGAACTTGATGAAATTCAAAGAAAGATTCAATTTAAAAACTTAAATCGCAATAAAATGATTAATCAATTAACCCCAAATTCTTTAATAATTAAAACACCAATTAAAAAAATAGCTAATTTTCTGGGTATAAGTGCACCTACTGTAACAACCTTTTTAAAAAAAGCAGAATCTTATCTAAAAAATTCAGAAGAAATGAAAAAAATTTTTACAAAATGAGATTTCTTACGTCTTAAAATTTAAAAGGAGTAGTACAATGAATCTAAAAAAGAATGAAGAAAATAAGATACTAAAACTTCTGGACGAGATTTTAATACAAAAAAAAGAAAAAAGAAATGATTCTCCTCAATTAAAAGAAACCATCAATTCATTAAGTAATAAAGAATTAGAAGAATTATTAGCATTATATTCTGATATTATTAAATACGAAAGTTCAAAAGAAACAAAACAAGTGCCAGATTTTTATATGTATAGAATTTCTGACTATTACCAAAAATTAAAAACTACTCAAAAACATACTGTTTCATTACCTTATATTGTGATTCAATTATTTCAAAATACCTTATCCATTATTGAAAATTCCTTGCCGAATTTTAAAGTCGAAACTATTCCAATTCAAACCTATAGAAATAATGGGGAATTAAAAAGTAATAAAATTATGTTGGAAGATCTGAGTGATGGAAATAAAAAAGTAGAATTTTCTTTTATTCCTCAAGAACAATCTGTACTTTTAAGTATCTTCTTACAAAACATCACTGGAAACCTCACTTTAAAACTTAAGCGATCAAATCATATTATTGATATAAAACATTTCTCTAATTTAAAACAAGAAGAAAGAATAAATATAGAAAATTTAAAGAAAGGAGACTATATTATCGATTTTTCTGGAAGTTACACCAATCAATTTGGATTTAAAATAACTGATTAATAAGTTGTTTCATTTTACAACTTTGATTTCATTGCCAATTGAAAGATAGGCACCAGATATGCCGGGTAATTTTTTTAGTTCTTCTGATAACGATTCATTCCAAGATACTGCAAAGGACTCATTAGCCTTTATAACTGTCGCTTTTTCTTTGTTATGTTGTGATACAATATGAAAATATACTTGCACAGTTCCTCTATGTTCTTTAAAGATTTTCGCAAGTAAATTTAAGGTTTGTTTCTCAAAGGTTTCTTTATAAATTTTTAAATGTAAGGATTTTTCCAGTTTTTCTTCTATGATATCGGTATTTAAATTATCGATTTCTTGAATCATCACCTGAACTTGTTGGGTTTCTTCGTCTACTTCTGCAGTTCCTTTTATTATAACAATATTATCTTCGTAAAAGCATTCTCGTTTCTTTTCTAATACGGTTTGAAAAGCAATACATGTTACGATACCACTCCAATCTTGTAAAGAAAATCTTCCAAATTCCTTTTTATTTTTATTATGTTTAATCTCGAGATCTGTAATTACCCCACAAATTTCAACGTCTTGGTTTTTCTGTAAATGATAAAGTCTTTCAATTGGTGTTACATTTAATTTTTCTAT
>JBEQAN010000297.1:0-2720 GCA_041640315.1 Leptospiraceae bacterium | reverse complement strand
GTATAAAAAATTTTTAGTTGAAAGTGGTCATTATAAACCCCTTCAAATAAAAGATTTTAGAATTTTTATATTATTATTAGGAATCCTTTCTATTTCTGCTGGTATACCACTGACAGTTATCTTCATTATTGTTTATGGGGTTTCTTTTGCTTCCTTAGGTGGATTGATACCATTTTTTATAGGTATTGGACTGATTCTTTTTTATAGTTTGACTTTAAGAAAAGATCTCTAAAAGATTTTGTAAAATAAAGTGAACGAATATAATAAAAAAGATTTAGAAAAAATTATCAAAGATAATTATAAAATGATATTTAATTTAGGATTAAGATTATTTAATTATAATTTGCATGATGCTGAAGATTTTACTCAAGAAGTATTTGAACAATTTTATAAAAATTATAAAAAATTTAAGGGGAAATCTCTGGTTTCTACTTGGATCTATTCTTTAGCTTTGAATATTGGATTAAATCAATTTAGAAAAAATAAAAGACTAAAAACTATTTATCAAAAGCAAGTAACCTATGAAGATCTTTATGTTGAGGATCAATCACCCGAACTTGAATTTTTAAAAGAACTAGATGAAAGCCTCATTAAAAATAAAATCTTAGAAGCATTGATAAAATTACCCGATGAATATCGTTTACCTTTGATTTTATATTATTATGAAAAAATTTCATATAAAGAAATGAGTGAAAAATTAGAAATTCCAGAGGGTACCCTTAAGTCTTTAATTTATAGAGGAAAGCTTCTTTTAAGAGATCAAATCAAAGATTTAAAAGAATATTTGTATAAATGAGGTTAATAAGAAATGGCAAAAGGAGCACAATATGAAGGAACACACACCTATAATAAAAAAAATTTGGGAAGATACAGGTTTATTGACTCAAGAAGAAAGGATTCATATAGAACAATGCGATATTTGTAAAAATGAGTATATGATGGCTTTAAAAATCGAAGAGTCTCTCCAAAATTTACCTGAGATAGAGGTATCTCCTAATATTCGATCAGTAATTTATCTAATGAAAATTAAACCCTATTATTCCATATGGCGCTTAGGATTCATAGGATTTATAATAGTTTCCTTACCTTTTGTGTTTCAAATTGATCTTTTTAGTATTTATTTAAATAGAAATCTTATTAATTTTTTAGTATTGATGTCCATTGTCTTACATATGGTAATAATTCTTATTTTATCTTACTATCTATTTTTTAAATATTTTAATAAAATCGAGAATTTTTCAGAAAAAATTGATATTTTTTTGGAAAAAACTCTAATGAAAAATGAAAAATAGACGATAGAAAGATAAGTCCAAAAAAACGCATGGATGCGGATGATTGCAAGGAGGCAAATATGTACGACTGGATTTACGAAGAACTTGATCCAAATTTACACTGGAAAATATATTTAACAAAAAAAGAAGTATTGAGCTCTATAACAAAAGGAACCATTATGCCCGAAAATGGTCTTTCGGCAGAAAGTTTACTAAACGAAGCCCAGTTAAAAAAAGTGGAAGAAATTCGAAGAAGAAAGTTAGCTAGTGTTTTTGAACAATTTCAATAATGAATTTTAACAAAAAGGGTTCTATATAATTGAAAAAATAGTCTATTTAGTAGATAAGGTAGTAAACCAGATTGTTCAGCTCTAAGTCCTATAAGGAATTCTAAGAGATAGTTAGCTATTTCCTTAAAATGAACACTTCTTCGAATACATTGCAAATAAATGTTGGTAAAAAATTCCCAAAATTCAATTTCAGAAGTTGAATCTTCGTAATGTTTTTGATAAAAATTGATGATCCATTGTTCGAATTCAAGAAAATCAATTGGATGTTGCATAGAATTTAGAATTTGTTGTTTGATGTCTTTATAAATTTCATAAGAAAACTGATAAAATTGATCTAAGGAACCTCCAAATATTTCAAGATATTCATATTGGTTATTTTGGGTGATTTGATTCATTTGTTTTAATGAAAAATGTTTAACTGAAATTACAACCCCTCTACTAATAATAGTGTCTTTTAAAGAGTCAAGGTTAGGAGTAAAAAAAATAAATTTTGTATCTACATTTGGTTCTTCAAGGGTTTTTAATAAAGCAACCTCAGCTTCCCAGCCCATTTTTTCTGCAGAAGGTATGATAATCAACCGAACCTTAGAAAGATTTGGCTTATAGGGAAGAATATTTCTTTGTAACCATCTCACAGAATAAATTTCTGGAGCTTTGGGGTCACCAATTTTCATTTTATCCTCTGGCAAAAGAATTAAATCCGGATGCTCTTGTTTTTCTAATAAAAGGCAAGATTTACATTCACCGCAATCATTCTGATTTAAACATAAATGATGGGGAGCTATTTTAGAAAAAACGGTATAATATTTTAATAATAGATTAGAGCCACTAAGAATCAGGAGATTTGGTAAACTCTCCTTAGTATAGAATTCTATCATATTCTTTAAAATTGGTTGTTCTTCATAAGCCTTAGAAAACATAACTTTATGTTGATTTAAAAACTCTCTTAGGTCCATACTCTCTTCAGGATAAGAAAAAACTCATCTTCTTTTTGGAGCAATCAAATTTAATGAGTTTATAGAAGAATGATGATGTGAGTAGTTATTGAAAAGGTTAGGGGCACAGGTGCCCCGCATGCCACACTCATTACCTTTTTTTTATAGTCTGGTTGAATTCTAAACATCCCCCTCGATTACAATAGTAGCAATATATATGCCAA
>JBEQAN010000296.1:0-2736 GCA_041640315.1 Leptospiraceae bacterium | reverse complement strand
TTTAGGCTCTCTTAATTGAATTCTACGAATTATCATTTTGTGTTTTAAAATGATCCAGAAGATTAAATATGCTAAACCAGCAATAAGTATATAACGTATAAAATTTAAAATGGTTATAGTTAAAAAGACGGTTTCTAAACTGATTTCTAAATTTTGTTCAAATTGCATATAACCTCCAGTAATTTTCAGCCTATTATACTACTCTTTCAATGTGGGATCTTTTCAATTTTAAAAAATTGTTTATCAATTACGAAATTGATGAGGTTTTTTTCTAAATTCTGATGGTGTTGTTCCAGTAAAAGCTTTAAAAGCTCTATTGAAGACTGCTGCATTGGGATATCCTACATCAAGTGCAATCCTTGTGATGGAAAGATCCGATTTATTGGGGTCTAATAATAATTCCATGGCTTCCTTGATTCTATAGGTATTTAGTAAATCATTAAAATTCTTGTAATTAAGTCCTTGATGAATCATAATTCTCAATTTATATTCCTGTATATTTAGATAGGTGGCCAACTTTCTAATAGTAAGACCTTCTTCTCTATAGATTTTTTTGATTTCAAACATGTCTATGATTTGTTTCAGTAATTCTTCGGAAAATTCTTGTGTATATTTATCTGATTTCTTGTTTGAAGTTTTATTATCTTGGAGTAAAGAAAGATAAGGATATCCAAATATAAGAAATAATATACATAAAAAAAGAATTAAAAATAAATTTATAAGATTAAATATTAACGTAAAAGAAAGTGGTCTAAGAACAAGATAATAAAGAAATACCCAGATAATAAATATACCAATAGAAAAGATAAAAAACTTTCTTACATCAATGCGAAGAATCACCAAATCAGAATCTTTTTCTTTATAGGCAATGTATAAAGAATGTAGAATTAGAATTAATGAAAATAATATATTGGGGATTTGAAGGTAATACGTTTTATCTTGCATTAAAAACATTGTTTTTAGATCCGAATTAAAATATGACAATATAAGTGTCATATTTCCGACAAAAAATTTTAATATACCAATGCTAATGGAAAATTGATTGATTTTAAAATTATCATTAAATAGCGAAAGAGAAAATAACCAAAAAAAATAAGAAATTAAATTCATTCCATTAAAAAATAACCATCCTATGTAGTGATAAATTTCATATAAAACCATCAACAAATAAAATTGATAACATAATGAACCAATCAAAAATAAAATAATAGAAATGATTTTAGTATTCCATTGAAAAATTCTAAGATGAATGAGTAATATGATAAAAATCAAAACTATATTAATCCATATGAGATGGGATTGTAAAATATTCATATTTCTTTGTTTATAATTCGAATGACTTCATTGTAAATTCTTGGCGATAAATACTCAAGAATCCCAAGAACTTCTTTTAGTCTTTCTTCATCCGAATAATGAAATAATAAGGCATGAAGAATGATTAAGTAATAAAAAATCAATCTTGCAAGGATTTTTTCATAAAATTTCTTAGAAACATTTTGACGTTCTTTCTCTAATCTAAGAATTTCATTTTCTATTTCTGTTATTTCTTCTGGGGTTAATTTTCTAAGTTCTGGGTAAAAAGACTTTAACATTATATAAACAGAAATCCAGTATTGAATTCTCTCTGACTGACCTTCGTATAAAAACTTAACTTCTTTAATGATATTTGTGATAATACGAGATTGAATTTCTTCAATAGGAAAATCATTTCCATCAATTAAAAAACCGTCTCTTATATAACTTAATCCTTTGGGATATAGTTTAATGTTATTTGTAATTTCAGCTTCTAAACAATAAGTATCTCCAAAATAAAAATAAACTAAGGGATTATAAGAGTTTAATCTTATACAATAAGATAAGATTTCTTTTGTAGATTGAAAATCATGAAGGGATAGTAATTGTTTCGAAAGGGATAACAAAAAAGGAAAATCACTTTGTTCTAATCCTTCTTTGTTAAATTTATTTCGTAGTTGTTGAATGATTTTTAGTATAATATATCTTTTTATAACCAAAGTCAAATAATTATGTTTAAAATTCTTTTCTTTTAGTTTAGATTCAAATTTTTCCCATTCTTCTAATAAAAATGCTATAGGTTTGTTTTTATAAGAAGATAAAAGATGTTCTCTATTTTGCCAATATTTTATGGAATAGTAACCAATGATTAAATCTAAATCATCTGGATTTTCTTCTAATAATTCACCAACAAGATTTGCACTTTCAAGAAACTCACCTTTTTCGAGAAAATGTGTGATGGTTTCATAATTTAACATATCATCTGTAGTTATCAAAGGATATCGCGAAGTCTAAATCCTGTTCTTTTAAGAATTTGATCACTCCTTGTAATTCATCGATGCTTTTACTTATCACACGTACGCTATCACCCTGAATTCTTGTTTGGATTTTATTGTTATATTCTTTGATTAATTTATTAATTTTTTTACATTGTTCTTGTGTTAAACCGTTTTGGATTTTGCCAGTACATTTTACTCTTCCAGAAATACTTTTTTCAATTTCTCCAAATCGTATCGCTTTTAAATTTACATTTCTTTTTGCAAGTTTACTTTGAAATATATCAATTAATGCTTTCATTTTCATTTCGTCTGCTGTGGTAAGATGAATTTCTTCTTTTTCTCTTTGAATTTCTACGGGACTTCCTTTAAAATCATATCGATTTTGAGCTTCTTTAAGAGTTTGATTGATAGCATTTGCTAATTCTTGTTCATCAATTTTATATAC
>JBEQAN010000295.1:0-2745 GCA_041640315.1 Leptospiraceae bacterium | reverse complement strand
AACAGAGGGTTTTGGACAAAAGATAAAAAAGCATTAATAGAAAAGAGGAGAGGTGGCCGAGAGGCTTAAGGCAGCGGTTTGCTAAACCGCCGTAGTACCGAAAGGTGCTACCGAGGGTTCGAATCCCTCCCTCTCCGATAATTATTTTTTGATATTAAGTTTTTTGAAATCAATTATGGCTGATAAAATACGGAACTTACAAAATCGAATCAAATCAAAAATCCAAAATGGAGATGAATTTTTAGCTATCGTTTCGTATTTTCCTTTGATTGGATGGATCATTGTTCAATTTAAAGATCAAAAAAAAGATAAACTTGTACAATTTCATTCCAAACAAGCTAAGGAGATCAATATTTATATCGTTGTTCTTTTTTTTATTATTTGGTTGCTTGAAAACTTTCCTTTTACAAGATGGTTATTTGGAAAAGATAAATTTTTTTATCCTATAATTGAATCAATATGGTTAATGGGACTTATCTTATATATAATTATATCATTGATTGGAATATATAAAGCTTTAAATGATGAAATTTGGTCCTTTCCATATAGAGAAGAAATAAAAGAAAAACTCAAAGAATTTACAAAGAAAATCCAAAATTAAATTTTTAGTTTATTTATAAAAATCAGAAATAAATTAAATTCAATTATAATTTTAAATAATAAATTTTATTGTAAGTGTATAAAGATTCTTGACTATGAATTCATTGATGTTGTTTTGGGATTATGTCTGGTGAAAAAATTCGCATTGAAAATGGAAAATTAATTGTTCCAGATCATCCCATTATACCTTTTATTGAGGGTGATGGGACAGGTCCTGATATTTGGGCTGCATCTGTTCGTGTACTAGATGCTGCGGTAGAAAAAGCTTATGGTAATAAAAGAAAAATCATATGGAAAGAAGTATATGCAGGTGAAAAAGCTTTTAAAAAATTTAATGAATGGTTACCACAAGAAACCCTCGATGTTTTTAGAGAATATCTTGTAGGTATAAAAGGTCCTCTTACAACACCTGTTGGAGGTGGTATTCGTTCTTTAAATGTTGCATTAAGACAAGAACTAGATTTATATGTTTGTCTTAGACCAGTAAGATGGTTTAAAGGAGTCCCTAGCCCCGTTAAGCATCCAGAACTTGTTGATATGGTAATTTTTAGAGAAAATACAGAAGATATATATGCGGGTATAGAGTTTAAAACAGGAACAGAAGAAAATAAAAAATTTTTAGAATTATTAAAACAAAATTTTCCAGAGTATTATAAAAAAATTCGTTTTCCAGAGACATCAGGTATTGGAATTAAACCAGTAAGTAAAGAAGGAAGTTATCGATTAATAAAAGCAGCTATAGAGTATGCAATCAAGAATAATCGAAAAAGCGTCACCTTAGTACACAAAGGAAACATAATGAAGTTTACTGAAGGTGCTTTTAGAGATTGGGGTTATGAACTTGCGAAGGAAATGGGTTCTCAAGATTTTGAAGGTGGTCCATGGCAAATCTTAAGAAAAGATGGGAAAGAAATTATTGTTAAGGATGTGATTGCCGATGCTTTCCTACAACAAATTTTAACGCGACCTGCTGAATATGATGTAATTGCAACCATGAATCTCAATGGTGATTATATCTCTGATGCCTTAGCGGCTCAAGTAGGTGGAATTGGAATTGCTCCGGGTGGAAATATAAATTATGAAACTGGTCATGCAATTTTTGAAGCAACTCACGGAACAGCTCCAAAATATGCGGGCTTAGATAAAGTAAATCCTGGTTCAGTAATACTATCTGGCGAGATGATGTTAAGATATATGGGATGGACTGAGGCAGCGGATAAAATTATAGAAGCTATGGATAAAACCATTTCTCAAAAAATAGTTACATATGATTTTGCTCGTTTAATGGAAGGAGCAAAAGAAGTAAAATGTTCTGAATTTGGAACTGCATTAATAAATAATATGTAATTCAAAAGCCCACTATGGGCTTTTTTTTTATAATATATTTTTAATTTAAAGGATAAAGTATGAGTAATATTAATATAGAAATTTCTTTGTGGAAAATTCTAAGAGAGCAAATATTAAATTTCTTTAATAATTACGATAACATAGATAAATTTTATATTATACCAAACTCCCTTTCAAATAATATGATCTGGATCTTTGGTCATATTATTAGAACGAGAAATTTTTTATTATTACAATTAGCAGAAAAAAAATCAAAGTTTCCAGAAGAGTGGGATCCTTTTTTTTCAAAAGGAAGTTCGCCTAAGGATTGGATCTATAGAGATAAGTATATTGCTATAAATCATAAGGAATATGAAAAGGATAATTTATTAAGACAATTTATGGAATTTGAAAAAGAAAACTTCGATTTTTTAGTATCCTATATTTTAGAGAATATCAATCAAAACTATCATAATCCTTATAAAACATCAACAGGTTATGTAATTGATAGTATAAAAAGCGCTCTAAGTTATAACATTATTCATGAATCCATCCATCTTGGGCAGTTACAGTTATACAATAAGTTAATTTAGAATATGATAAAAACATGGAATATCATTTTATGTTTTATTTTTATAGGGTTACTTTCCTGTACGAATTACTCAACAAATCCATTTGTAGTAAATCCCGTTATCTTATTAGCTCCACCATCAGGAAATTCTTCCACAACAAAAATCAATGCAATAGAGAAAACATCGACTGGACATATACTGAGAGTTTCAGCACAAAATGTGGAGTTAACATTTAAAGGCTATAGAA
>JBEQAN010000294.1:0-2747 GCA_041640315.1 Leptospiraceae bacterium | reverse complement strand
ATGATTTTCGCTATTAATTATAGTTTTATTACTTGAGTTTACTTCTTGTTTGATTTGAGTTTCTGTTGCTTTACAACTTACTATGAATAAAATTAAAATAATAATAATCTTAGTTATCATAATTATATCGATTTAATAATTTATTTGCTCTTATTACTAAGTATGAATTTGGATCTAACTGTTTTGCTAATTTTCTTAATTCTATTAAATTTTTGTTATTAGGATCTCTTTCAGCCATTAATAATAAAATAAATAAACGTTGCATAGGTTCATTGGGTATATAATAAATAAATTCCAAAAAATTATAAGAAACTTCTTCGTATCCATTTTTATAGAGTCCATACATTGCAAGTGCTAATTCCTTTTCGTAATCAATAGACACGGTTGTATATTCTAAGGCGAGTAAATTATAAAAAATAGAAGAAAATAGATTCGTCTCTTTTTTTATTTTACTTAACAAATACAAAATTTTTTCTTTATAGGAATTAGATAATTCATTTTGATTATTAGTACTGATTTCTAATAAAACTTTCTCAGCTTTTTTGTAAGATTGTTTGTCTATATAATACGATGCTAAGAAAATCTTAGAATCAATAGAATTGTTATTTTCTGATTGAATGAGATTTAATAAGATATCTTCATCACCTTTATCTTCATAATATTCGAGAATTTCTTTTTTTAATATAGGACTAGCTTTTTTATAAATAGGGATTAATTCTGTGGTGCGATTATTTTTTAAATGAGTATAAAGAGTAATGAATTCGTCTTGTTGGATCTTCGCATAATATAATACATCTTCGAAAAATTTTTTTCTCACATTTTCTTTATGAGGAATTTGATTTAATATTTGCCAAGCTTTTATAAAAAGTTTTTTTTCTTTGTATAAAAAATAAAGTCTCCACAGGGTAGTTTTTTTTAAATCGCTTTTTAAACCGAGTTCTAATGCTTTATTATAATATTCGATTGCTAATTCTGGATTTTCTTTTTCTAAGGAATAAGCTTTTTCAAAAAATTCTTTTCCACTTGTGTTCGATTTTAATTCATAAGAAAATAAAAGGCTTGACAAAATGATAAGAATCACACAGCTTTTTTTGTATTGAAGCATATTATAAAACAATTTTTTTAAAAAAGTTAAAAAGATCAAATGAAAAATTATTGATAAAAATAGAATGTTATTTTATTAAGTATTTTACCTACGAAGTGATTAAAAGGAACTCCTATGGAAATCAATATCCATAAAAAAGATAATAAGTATGTATTTGATTTAAATGGAAGCTTAGATATTTATACATCTCTTGATTTAAAAAGTGCCTTAGAGGAAAATTTAAAAGAATCTAGTAAAGACTCGAACTTAGATGTTTGCATTAATCTTGATAAACTTAATTATATTGATTCTAGTGGAATAGGAATTTTAATTAAATCATTAAATTATATTCAAAGTCTTAATGGTAATATGTGTGTTGCGAATTTAAAACCTTCTATTGAAAAGATATTTAAAGTAAGTGGTTTAACAACTTATTTTGAAATTTTATCATGGGAAGAATTTGAAAAACGTTATAAGGATGTTATATCGTCTTGAACTATTTTTCTAGTAATATTATAAAATATGACCTGCCAAGAAAATTGTCATCATATAAAATATTAAAAATTAATATATATTGCCTATATACTTCAAAATCAACTTTATAAATTTTATGATTAAAAATCTCTGGTGTATGTGGTTTTATGTGCATTCCTGCATAAGAAAACTCTTGTGCAAAAATTGCGAAAATTTGATTAGTTATTTCCATTAGGATAGAATTTGCCATTCCTTTTTGATAAGTATCAATATGAAAATTTTTGCTGAGAAGTGGTAAAATTTTTAGTTTGGTTGCACCATCCATACAAAAAAAGAATTTTCCTGCTATATCACCTTCGAAATCTAAATACGCGGCAAATTCGTAACTTATTCCCTCATTTAAAGAAGGACCAAAGGCTTCTCTTTTAAATTTTAGATCAAAAGAGTCGAGAAAATATTCAGTAATGATCTGAGTTAATGTAATAATGATTTTTTCGTCAAGTAATGGATCCATCGATAAAAATACATTCATGTGCTCGGAGGGGGACTTGAACCCCCACGCCGTTGGACGGCACCACCACCTCAAAGTGACGTGTCTACCAATTCCACCATCCGAGCATTTTTTTGTTAACAAAAAAAATTACTTTATTTGATAGTCTACTAAAAATTTAGTTTCCATGCAATATGATATTTTTAAAAAGAAAAGTAAAATATCAGTTTTTAATTCCATTTATTATAATTTTTTTTCCATCTCCTTCCCTTGCCAATGAATTAAATTTAAAAACCATCTTAGTCAATGGATACGAAATAAGCTATTATTATGGGGGAGAAAAAATCCCAACATTTTTACTGATACATGGTTTGGGAGTAGATAAAACAAGTTTTCTGAGTTTTGCTAACCTCCTTGTTAGAAAATATAGATACAAATTAATTTTACCAGACCTCCCGGGAATGGGAAATACTGCAAGGATAAATGAAAGAGATTATTCGACTGAAAGTATAGCAGATTTTTTATTGGAATTATTAAAAATATTAAAAATAAAAAAAGTGATTTTAATTGGAAACTCTATGGGGGGACATATAGCAACAGTATTTTATTTAAAATATCCCCAAATCGTGAAAGGTTTAGTATTGATCAGTCCCGCGGGAATTGAATATCAAAATCAAAAACCTTATCAATTGGTTGATG
>JBEQAN010000293.1:0-2751 GCA_041640315.1 Leptospiraceae bacterium | reverse complement strand
TGTATTATGAATCCTAAGGGTAAAACCACCTCCCACATAACAAATCTTTGAAAATTTATAAGCATGTGCTAAGATTCCCAATTGGTCTACAACAACAATCTTTGCATGTTTATATTTTTTTTTAAAGTTACTATCAGAATATAATAAAATTTCTTGGATATGATTTTGATTTAAATGATAAATTGTTTCTTGAATTCTTTCTTTTTCCACATGATGGGGAAAAATCCATACTTTTATTTTGGGATATAGATCAAAAATTCTACGTAAATGGGGATATAATTGTAAATCACATTCTTTATAAGTAGAAGCAAAAATTATAAATTCTTTGCCAAGTTTAAGTTTTTCGAGATCCATTTTAGAAATATTAGAATTTTCAAGTTTATATATAATAGAATCATATCGGGAATCCCCAGTTATGTGGATTTCTTTATAAAATAATTTTTTAAAATTCTTTAAATTTTCTTCGTCCACTACACCAATGCCATCAAAATTCTCATAAAAAAATCGAAATAAGGGAGCATATTTGATTCTATAAGAATTCGCATCTATGGCAGCAGAACATAAATAGGTTTTACAGTTTCTCTTTTTTAGTTTAGATAGTAAATTAGGGAAGGTATCCCATGTAAATGTAATAAAAATCTGAACATTAAAATCTTTAAAATTCCATTGCCAAAAAAAATCTAAGGGTAAATAGGCTTTCCCTTCGGATGGTAATTTGTCAATCGTCTTTACACTTAAACTAAAAACAGTAATTAATATGGGGATTTCGGGATGGTTTTCTTTAAGGACCCTATAAATAGCTAAGGCTTGTTCAAGTTCTCCCGCAGAGGAAGCATGAAGCCAAATTTTCTTTTGATCTTTAAAGGTTGTTAAAAAAGATTGAATTCTTTTTTTTCCTTCTTTTCTTGTTTCTCTAAATAATTTAGCCTTTGGATGTATAGAACTTAAAATGATATAAAAGGGATATAGAAGTATCAATATTAGATTATATACAAAAATCATTCTACCACAATTTTTGATACTTGCAAAAATAGGAACTAGTTTTTAACTATTTTTTATGGTTTTAATTTTTGATTTAATGGATACCATTATAGAAGACCCTTTTTATTCCAATTTTTTTTTAAAGTTAAATGAAACACAAAAAAAAATTTGGTTAAGGATTAAAAATCATGAAATGTATCAACGGTTTGAAGAAGGGGCAATTTTAGAAAATGAATATATTAATAAATCTTATAAAGTAGATCCAAGAAAATATAATTTACCTACAGTTCCCAAAATGAAAAAAATGATGTTTAAACAAATCCATTATTTACCCGGGATTTATGAACTTTTTACTGAAATCCATCATTTAAAACAAAAATGCAACATTAAAACCATTTTAGCTTCGAATTATTCTATATGGTACCATGAAATATTTAACAAAAAAAAAGGACTCTCCTCTTGGTTTGATTATATATTTTTTAGTTGTGAATTGGGTGTTCGTAAACCTCAAAAAGAATTTTATGAAATTATCCATGAAACCATTAATGAAAATATAAAAGAAAAAGAAGTCATAATTTTTTTTGATGATAAAATAGAAAATCTATCTCCTATAAAGGATTATAATTTACCTTGGGAAACTGTGCACATCGAAGATAAATTCCAAGCATCGAATATCATTTGGAATGAACTAAAAAAAAAGTGCCCACATTGTTTGAATGTGGGCAAATGAGGGGGAAATCACTGTAAAAGTGAATAGTGCTAAGCTACTGTAATATCTTTATTTAAATAAATATCTTGAATTGCATTTAAAAGTTCAATTCCTTCTTTCATAGGACGTTGGAAGGCTTTTCTTCCAGAAATTAATCCCATACCACCCGCACGTTTATTGATAATAGCGGTTTTTACTGCTTCTACTAAATCGGTAGAACCTTTGGATTCTCCACCAGAGTTAATGAGTCCTACGCGTCCCATGTAGTTATTCATAACCTGATACCGAGTTAAATCAATGGGATGATCCGAAGTAAGTTCAGTATAGACTTTATCATGGGTTTTTCCAAATTTCAAGGCTTTATATCCCCCATTATTAGTAGGAAGTTTTTGTTTAATAATATCTGCTTCGATAGTTGCTCCCAAATGATTCGCTTGTCCTGTTAAATCTGCAGAGGTATGATAATCTTGATCTGCTTTAAAAGCACTGTTTCTTAAATAACACCATAATATTGTCACCATTCCCAATTCATGGGCATAGGAAAAAGCTTCGCTAATTTCTTGAATTTGTCTATCTGATTCTGGAGAACCAAAATAAATGGTTGCACCTACTGCAACAGCACCTAAGTTCCAAGCATCTTTTACACTAGCAAAAAGAATTTGGTCGTATTTATTAGGATAGGTTAAAAGCTCATTATGATTGATTTTTACAATAAAAGGAATTTTATGAGCATATTTTCGAGCAACGGCACCTAAGACACCAAATGTAGTAGCAACAGCATTACAACCACCTTCAATGGCTAATTTTACAATATTTTCTGGGTCAAAATAAAGGGGATTTGGGGCAAAGGATGCACCAGCGGAATGTTCAATTCCTTGATCTACGGGAAGAATCGAAACATACCCTGTATTGGCTAATCTACCATGTCCGAGGATTTGTTGTAACGATCTTAATACTTGTGGGTTTCTATCGGATTGTATAAAGATCCTATCAACAAAATCTGGACCAGGTAAATGAAGATGATCTTTGGGAAATTTTGCTGAATATTTTAACAAATGATC
>JBEQAN010000292.1:0-2795 GCA_041640315.1 Leptospiraceae bacterium | reverse complement strand
CCCGGTAGATTAAATTTGATTTTACACTTAGAAAATGTAATTACTATCACTCAATTTTTGGAACAACTTTATGCCCCAAAAACCTTACAAAAGTCAGATAAAACTCATATGGTAAAAACTAAGAAAAAAATCATAAAAAAACCAAATTTTTGATATATATATTAATGTGAACACACAATATTTAAATCAGCCTATCTCTATAAAGGAGATACCGATTGAAGAGAGACCTAGGGAAAAACTAAAACAAAAAGGGTTTTCTTCTTTAACAGATTTAGAGTTAATGTGCATCCTCTTAGGGTCTGGGATAAAAGGTTTTAATGCCCTTCAGGTTTCAGAGCAGGTTTTAGAACTTTTGGATAAAAAAAATGAAATTCCCACCATAGAAGAATTGATATTAATTCCAGGGATTGGAGAAAACAAAGCAATGATGATTATTGCAGCAATGGAATATTTTAGAAGAAAATGGAAACCACTCCCAAGAAAAGTAAAAAATGCGAAGGATGCCTTTCTTGCGATTTCTCATTTTGCTAATAGAAAGCAAGAATATTTTATTACCATCAATCTAAATGGAGCAAATGAAATTTTAAATGTTCATGTTGTAACGAAAGGTATTCTAAATAAAACCCTCATACATCCGAGAGAAATTTTCTCTCTTGCCATTGAAGATAGAGCAAACGCCATTATACTTGCTCATAATCATCCATCGGGCAATTTATATCCAGGTGATGACGATATCAATACTACACAAATTTTAATAGATTCTGGTAAAATTATAGGAATTCCCATTTTAGATCATCTAATTTTTTCGGAAACCAATTATTACAGTTTCGCAGAAAATCATTTAATTTAATAAAAAATTGATTAAGAAAGAAATTAAAAAGATTGTCAAAAATTATAAATTAACTAATATTGAAATTGATATATGAAGAAGATAAATATAATTCTTTTATCTTTTTTTTCATTTTGTGTTACAACCAATGCAGGAATTACCACATCAAATATACCATTAAATTATAATATTCAAGATATTCAATATATAGCAACAGATACCGTGCAAAAAACATGGTGGCAGTTTGATATCGGTATCTTAGGGTTCCCCTTAAGTGAACCACCAATTGATGAATCCTTAAATGAATTATTACGAAAACATCAAGGAGATGCTTTGATCAATATTAGGTATTTTACTCAAAAAAGTATTTTTTTATTCATGACAAGAAATTTACTTTCAATAAAAGCTGATATTGTTAAAATCAATCCACAACAACAATCAATTAAAAAAGCAAAATGAAAATTTATAATATTATTTTATTAATTTTTTTTATAAATTGCTTCTCTGGAGGATTTATTGAAAAAGGCGGTCATGTGGATAATATTTATTTATTTAACCAAGCTACCAATATTTATACTAATGATTATTACATTATTTGTTTAAAAAATAAGTCAATTAATCAAGAAGAATTAGAACAAGAATCCTTTGATATAACAAAGGAGATTGAATATGTTCCAAAAAATAGTTATAAAGGAGGATGTGAACAATATGGGGAAGCATCTCAGTTCTATTTGTTTCATCTTTTTCCCATATCTGGGAAAATTGATCCCGAATATGCAATCAATTTAGCAGTACAAAAATTAGAAGGGGATACAATGATTCATATTCGAAGCTGGCACGAAACCCATTATTATTCAATTCTGGGGCAAGTAAGGGTCTTTAAGGTTAAGGGTGATGTTATAAAATTTCAAATTCCGACTATAAAAAGATGAAAGCTAAGCTTCTGTTATTAATGTTATTCATGATTTTCTCTAGTTGTGTTGTAGAAGATGCATCCATCAATACCATTGATGCCTACTCCGAAATTTATCAGGCTATTGAATATAAATATAAAGAGTGTGGAAATAAACCAAGTACCCCTTTTATACCCCCCGATCGATTAGAAAGGGATGCTTTAAGATTGTGTACCATTGCAATTTTAAGATCCGAATGCCCATTTTTAGAATACCCTATATTTTGTAATGATTTATTTTTCAAGATAATACTACAATGAAAATAATAAAATTCATACTTCTTTGTCTATGTTTCCAACATTTTCTTTTTAGCTTTGAATTCACGATACAACTGTTAAATGAAAATAGGCAACCTGTTTCTGATGTAAGAATTATCATTATTGAAACAAGAGAATCCAATTTTACTGATAATGAAGGGAAAGCAAAATTTAATGTTCCAACAGCTGGTTTTTATAACGTAAGAGTCATATTGGAAAATACCATTTTGCAACCAAGTATACAGGTTCTCGGAAAAGATCAAATCATAACCCTTTTTACTGCTCAACCTAAAACTACAAAAAACGAACAAGAACAAATCGTATCAGAAGAAGGTGTCATTATTATTGGAAAGCGCAGTAAACAAACATCTTCCGTATATACTGTAAAATTAGAAGAAATCAAACGAATCCCCGGTCAATTTGGTGAAGCACTAAGAGGAATTGAGAATTTACCCGGCGTAAATGCACCTCCTTTTGGAAATGGTGATATTGCATTAAGAGGAGCAAATGAAGATTCCAACTCTTATTATGTTGATAACTTGCCCATAGCTTATCCTTATCATTTAATTTCCTTAAACTCTGTTTTACAAAATGAATTTATTAATAACATTGATGTTTATACAGGTTCCTATCCAGCGAAATTTGGAGATGCAACTGGAGGAGTCATTGCAATTTATACACCAGATAATGTAGAAAGATTTGGAGGATTAACTACCTTTAGTTTATGGTCAAGTAGTGTACTCCTTCAATCACCAT
>JBEQAN010000291.1:0-2799 GCA_041640315.1 Leptospiraceae bacterium | reverse complement strand
GAACGAGCTATTGGTACCTTAGTAGTATATTCTAATAAACCTTTCGCATTTGAAAAAGATGAGGTAAGTATTTTAAATGAATTAGCATTGAACTTAGGATTTGGAATTAATTTACTGCGAGAAAGAAAATCCAAAATCAAACTACTAGAACAAAATATTTTACTAACGAAAATTCTTGATAATACAAATGTTGGAGTGATTGTAATTTCTCGAGATGGTACCATCTTATATGTAAATAAAAAATTTGAAGAAATTAGTGGATATTTAATGAATGAAGTTTTAGGAAATAATATCAATATACTGAAATCTGGCTTACACGATAATGAATTTTATCAACAAATATGGGTTACTTTACTCAATAAAAAAGACTGGAAGGGAGAAATTGTAAATAAAAGAAAGAATGGAACTTTGTTTCTTTCAAGAAATTTTATATCTCCTATTATGAACGATAAAAATGAAGTTTCGCATTTTATTCAAATCATGGAGGATATAACTCTCGAAAAATACTACCAAGAGCAAATAGAAAGAAGTCGTTTTTATGATTCTTTAACGGATTTACCGAATAGAAATTATTTTATAGAGAAATTGAACCAAGAAATCTATAACAAAAAGAATTTTTATTTATTATATATTGATATTGATCAGTTCACAAAATTAACCCATAATTTGGGATTTAAATTATCTGATGAAGTTCTAAAAGAATTCTCTTCTACTTTACAAAACTTTATTTATAACGAATCAAAGATAGAAGATATTTTTTTAGCTCGACTTGGTAATGATGAATTCGGAATTATTATAAGTAATCTTTCAATTGAAGAAGTGATTATGTTTATTGAGCGATTATTATCTACAATAAAAAGAAATTATAAAATATCCGAACAGGATATTTATGTTTCTGCATCTATTGGAGTATCAATTTTTCCAGAAAACTCTCGTACACCAGATGAGTTGATTCGATTAGCTGAAATTGCTTTAAGACGTTCTAAAGAAGAAAAAGGTTTTGGAAATTTCGCTTTCTTAACAAAAGAAATCGAAAGTGAAATTATAGAACGATCTCAAATTGAAACTATCTTAAATACAAATGTTTTCTTTTTACAAAGTAAAGATAAAGTTAAAATTGAAAATACGGGATTTTACTTAGAATATCAACCTATATATCATTTAAAAACAAATCAAATCAAATCTATTGAAGCCTTAATACGATGGAAAAATCCTATCTTAGGTTTAATACCTCCATCCAAATTTATACCATTAGCAGAAAAAAACATGTTAATTATACCCCTTGGAGAGTTTATTATCGAAGAAGTCTTTAAACAAATTGTCTATTGGCAAGAAAATAATATTAAACCAGTTCCAGTGGGAATTAATATTTCTTATATTCAAATTCAAGATAAAAATTTTTTAACTTCTCTTAAAAATTTGTTGGATTATTATAAAATTGATCCTCATTTAATTGAATTTGAAATTACAGAAAATGCAATTATACAAGATGAAGTAAAAGCGAAAAAAGTATTGGAAGAATTAAATCATCTAAATATAAAGCTTTTAATTGATGATTTTGGTACTGGATATTCATCTTTGAGTTATCTACTTAAATATAAATTTGATTTAATAAAGATTGATCAATTTTTTATAAAGAATTTACAAGAACCTAAATCAAATGGATCTCATGCTTTGAAATTAATTCGAGCAATTATTCAAATTTCTAAAAACTTAGGATTGTTAACGATTGCAGAAGGGATAGAAACCTTAGATCAGAAAGAAATCTTAATCAAGGAAGAAGTAGATTTTGGTCAGGGTTTTTTCTTATCAAAACCCTTACCAAAAGAAGAAATCACAAAATTATTAATGAAGCAGTGAAATATTATTCTGTTTCTTGATTTGGTTTGGAAAAAAAGAATAAAATGATATATCCTAAGATCCCGCTAATAAATGAACCAATTAAAATTCCAATTCGAGCTTGATCTAATAAAATTGCCTCTGTATAAGCAAGATTATTGATAAATAGTGCCATAGTAAAACCAACACCACCTAAAAATCCAATCCCAAAATATTGTTTAAAATTTGTACCTTCTGGTAATTTGGCATTAAATAATTTCATAGTTACATAAGTCCCGATTACAATACCCAGTAATTTTCCCAATACCAAAGATAATCCAATTGATAAGGATAAAGCACCAATAGTATTGGGTTCAATCATAACACCTGCATTGGAAAAAGCAAAAATTGGCATAACAAAAAAACCCACAAATCCATGTAGTTTATGTTCAAGTTTTTGAATAGGAGATTGAATCGATTCTATACTAGTATTTAAATTTTCTAAAGCATCATATTGATGATGGGATAATAAGATCCCTTTTTCTCTCTCTTTGAATTCAGAAAAAATTTTTTTTGTATGTTCTAAGTGAAACATAAAATCTTCGATTTCTACTTTTGGTTTAGCTGGGATGGTAAATGCTAGTATTACCGCAGCAACTGTTGGGTGTATACCTGCTTTTAAAAATAAAAGCCATAAAATGACTCCAAAGATTATATACACATAAATGTTTTTGACATTAAAAAAATTAAATATAATTAAAACAATAATAATAATAAAAGCTATACCGAGAAGTAAGAGATTTAAATTTGATGAATAAAAAATTGCAATAATTAATACTGCTCCTATATCATCAATGATTGCAAAGGCTGTTAAAAATACCTTTAAAGAATTAGGAACTCTATTTCCTAAGAGTTTGATGATTCCAAGAGAAAATGCAATATCTGTTGCCATTGGTATTGCCCAGCCATCTAATGCTTCTT
>JBEQAN010000290.1:0-2809 GCA_041640315.1 Leptospiraceae bacterium | reverse complement strand
AAACATAGGGATCTTGATTATCATTGTATGCTTTTTCCATTAACTAAATGGATTTAAATAACTCTTTTGCCAAAATGAACTACTTAGCTATGTAAAATTATAATAAAATATTAATAAAAAATAATTTTTAATAAATAATAATTTTTTAAAAAAATAATTAAATATAAATTTTTATAAATTAATAAATCAATTAAAGTCTAATTCTTTTGTATTTTTTAAAACATTTAAAATATCGTTGTGAATTATTCCATTCGATGCGATTAAATTATCAATTTGTATATGATATGGCTTTCCTTCAATACTCGTAATTTTACCGCCCGCTTCTTTTATTATAATATATCCAGCACATGTATCCCATGGTTTTAGGTTTCTTTCCCACATCCCATCAATTCTTCCTTCTGCTGTCCAACATAAATCCAAAATAGCAGAACCAGATTTTCGGATTCCAGTTCCTGCAGAGATCATTGCGGATAAATCTGCAATCAAACGATTTAAAACTTCATTACGATTAAATGGTATTCCATGAGATATAACTGCTAGATCTAAGGAGGCGGTATTCGAAACCATAATTCTATGATTATTCTTAAAAGCACCTTCTCCAAAAATAGCATGATATGTTTCTTTTAAAAATGGCATATGTACAATTCCCGCTACGGGATTATCGCGATAGGTTAAACCAATTGAAATACAAAACAATGGTGAACCATGTATAAAATTTCTCGAGCCATCCAAACCATCTATCCACCAACTAAAATCACCATCCTTTCGTATTTCTCCGTGTATTTCACCGATGAATGTATCTTTTTTGAATTTTTTATTGATTATTTCAAATAGTGGTACTTCAACCTCTTTATCTGAACGTTGAATTAAATCATGAAAATTTTCAAGGACTTTACCATTTTTGATATCCTCTTGAAGAGCAAGTAAAGATTCACTCAATTTTGGTATTAAATTATATATATAAAAAATCCTATCGTAGACTTCATTAATAGGAAATTCAATGATACCAGCATCCTGCATCGTAATGTAACCATATTAAGAATATAAGAAATCATGTCAATTCTTTAAAACTTATACGAATTGATCATTTGATTTCTTTAATAGTTAAAGATATGATTTCATCCAATGTTATGATTTCATTTAAATATTCGAAAACCGACGTTTATAGACAAACATGAAAATTATCAATATCATAAATATAATGAAATCACTAAATCAAAGTTTAAACATAGTAATATGATGGACTATATGTATTTTTATTTAAAAATCTTACAGATAAACCTGATACCATTTTTAATCAAATTATTTTTCATAATCATTTGTATTTTAGCAATAGAACTAAATTATACTAACATGACTTTTTTAATTCAATCTAATAAATCGCAACAATTCGAATCTGAAACTATTTCAAACGTATAATTAAAGTAAAGAACAATATATCTTTGCTAAAATTCGTAAAAATGATCTTTGTATCTTATTTTATTTATTTTAAAAATATTTTTGTTATCTACATAGATTTTTTTAATACTTACAGACTTAGTTCTTTTTGATTTTGGCTTTTACTCCTATATTTTTATAACTTCGCAATTTTTTAAAGTTTTTTTAAAAAGTACTTTTAACTGTAGTACTTTGAATCTCATAAAAGGATCAATCATACTAATTATATAAACATTAGATAAACTAATAGCAAAATGGATCAATATAAAATCCAATTCGAAAATAAAATATAAATGTATTAAGGTAGCTAATTTTATTCTTTTAGTTTTTTTTATTGATATTTCATATTGATTTCGGAAATCTGTTCGTTTAATGTCCAAAAATCATAAATTATACCGATACCAAGTAGACCACCACTAAAAAGATAAAGGAATCCCGATAACCATTTTCGCATATAAAATCGATGTAAGCCAAAAATACCTCCAAATGTTAGCAATATCCAGGCTATATTATAATTGATTGGTCCTTTAATATAGATACGTTCTGCTTTTTTATCCATAAGAGGAATTAAAAAAAAATCTATAATCCAACCTATGAAAAATAATCCAAAAGTAAAAAAATAAATTGTCCCACTAATGGGTTTACCATAGTAAAATCTATGGGAGCCTAAGAATCCAAATATAAGTAAAACATACCCTATGAACTTACTGTGCGTATCATTCTGCATAAAGTTTTCAATAAAAATAATATATCTAAATTTTCAAATTTTTTTAGGATTGCAAGAAAAACTGACCTATATTAATACCAAACTTCTGAAAATCGCTTTTTTTAATCTGATAACTATCATTGGAAATTTCTATATGGATTTCTTCTAAAAATTGTTGAATTTCATTATCGCTTATGGTATAGTTTAGTGGTTCATCCCCTTGTAGTTGTTCAACTTCTGTGTTTTTATATTTATAATCGAGAGATTCAGTATAATACTGGAATACAGAAAAAATATCTTGAATTCTTTTATAAAGTATTTCAAATAATAGGGCATGGTAAAATTTACCTGCTAAACGATAATAATTTGAAGCAATCGAAAATAAAATTGCTGGTTCTGTTAAATAAAATTTTTGTATTTTAAAGTTTTTATATTTTATAGATTCTTCTAATAATCGAAACATTTTGTATTCAGCATTTAATTTTGCGAAATAAAATATGGGAGCATTTTGACCAAGTTTATATTCATGTTTTTTGATGAAATTCTTAAAAGTTTCTAAATCATCAATTATATAAGGCTTAATTTGTTTTTTATATTCCTCATCAAGAAATCTAGCATAATATCCCGCTAAATAAATTTTTAAATCAGATTTAATGGGTGGTTTTA
>JBEQAN010000289.1:0-2821 GCA_041640315.1 Leptospiraceae bacterium | reverse complement strand
TTTAAAAATAACAATATTTATCTTTGAAGATTAGAATTCATAAAAGATGAATTTTTTTATTTGAAAAAAAATACCAAAGAGGTTCAGAACTCTTTCCTTTAGAACTAAGAAAGAGTCTTATAAAACCATGGATAGTAGTTGTAGAAAATATCCATGAGTTCAAAGAACTCGAAATATCGCCTCCTCCCATAAACGATATTTCTTATACTTCAACTACCATCAACCATACAATGGTAATTACATGGTTTTACCCTCTTTGGTGAAAAAATTGTTTTTATTTATTATTCTATACAAAAGTATGTATATTTATAGAAAATATCATCAGTTTTATCATTGATTAATTTTATTTTCTTAAGTTCATTATAAAAAATGACTCCTACAAAAAATCAGGGATGAAACAAAAATTTTTTGATAGGAGTTAATTTTTTTATCCCCCTTAGGATTTTATTTTATCCAGCAGTTTTATAACAGGGTTTTGACAATTACTCATTAGGATTCAATTGATTTTCCTCTAATTATACAATATTTTACATAAAATGTGGATTTTAATACTAAAATTGATAAAAAGATAAATTATTTATTTCAATATAAATTATTATATAGAAGGATTACTTATATCTAATACTTTATCATTTACTCGTTCTATCAACTCAATATAAACTTTTATCACTGTATCTTCAGGATTCATTGTTTGTAATTCTTTAAAAATACTATAGGCATTTTTTACATCTTTATGTTCTAATAAATATAAACCTTCTTCATATTTTTTTAGTGTTTCTAATTTTTTTTCTATTTGACGTTCTTCATCTGCATTAAAACATTCATACATATCTATCAATTCTAACTTTCCTTTTACCCTAACCTTCTTTAATTTTCTTAAATAATATTTCTCTTTTTTTTGAATCTTATTTACTGCATTTTGTGTTAATAATATAGGAGCTTTATATATTCTTGTTAATTGTTGGATTCTTGCTGCGGTATTGACAGTATCGCCCACAACAGTGGTATCCAGACGTTCTTTACTTCCTACAGTTCCCAGCATTAATTTACCATGATTAATTCCAATACCCATATCTACCTGCGGTAGATTCATCTTTTCTATCCTTTTATTAAACTCAACTAATCGCATCCTCATCGCTATAGCACAATCCAATGCATAGTCTACTTCGCAATCAAATATTGCCATAATCTCATCACCAATAAATTTATCTATAAAACCACGATGATTTAATATGATGGGATTCATGATTTCAAAATATGTATTCAAAAACTCAAAAGTTTCTCTAACACTCATCATCTCAGATAAAGTACTAAATTTTTTTATATCATTGAATAATACTGTTATTTCTTTTTCAATGGCATCGCCGGGTTTAATGTCTAAAATGGTTTCCTTATGTAAAATTGTAGTAAAATGTTTTGGAACGAATCTTGAAAATGAATCTAACATTAAGATTTTTGTATTAAGCAATTCTTGCTGTGCACGCTCTCTTTCTTCTTTTAACACATTGATACGATCTGCCAAACCGAGGGATAGTAGTACCACCTCAAGCGCGGAACCAATCTGTAAACTATAATTTGTAAAAAAATTTGATGGTAAGATTCCAAGCTGTTTTAGTGCTAATATGACCATACTAATTAACAAAAGTGTCCAAGCTAAAATATAAAACCTTGCAGGTTTCCATCCTTTCCTGAATGTTATTATTCCAGCCATCATAACAATCACAACAAAAGGTAATACAGAATAAGTAGTTATTTTAATTATAATCTTATATGCCAAAATTAGACTTAAAATCATATTAATAAAAATAACTATATTCAATCCAAACAAAATTTTGTATAGTATAGGTGTTAACTCTTTCATGCGTAAGAAATTCAATGAAAACAAGCCAGCAAATAATATAAGAAAATTCACCATGAAAGATAATATCATATTCCCAAATATTGGAGCTTCTGGCCAGAGTAACTCATATGCATATCCAGTAAAAATTAACGAAAACATCATTATGCCAAAGATATATAATATGTAGTATAGATAACTTTTATCCCTTATACTAATAAATAAAAATAAATTATATAATATCATCACTATCATGACACCATAATAAATGCCTTGGATGAATTGTTCTATATGTTCTTTCTCTAAAAATACTTTATACGAAACCAATCTCAACGGTATCTGTATTGAACCCTCACTCTTAACTCTAAAGAGAATTTCATATTCTTTATTTTTTTCTAATTCTAATAGAAATAAAAAATTTTTATGATAAATTTCTCTGTATTTAAATAACCTTCTATCTCCAGTTTTAATTTCTTTTATAATTTTTCCATTATCGATTAAATAATAATCGACCTCATCGAGTAATGGATAATATAACTCTAATAGTAATTTCTGTGTATCCTTCTCTTCGTTTAAAATTTTAAAATAGATCCAAAAGGAACTATTAGTATATCCAAAATTTGGGATTTCCTGTTTAGAACGTTCAAATTGATGGAAACTTTTCAATATTGTGCTAAGATCCTTATTATTTTCTTTATCTTCTAAGATATAAACTTCTTTTCCTATATTTTTTTCTTTAAGATCTTTAATTATTATTACATCTTTCCCCTCTAAAGAATATGATATAAAATATAAAAAAATCATTAAAATAATTTTAATAATTTTTATTTGTTTCATATTTATTTTTTATGGACATATTATTGAAATCTAAACAACAAAAATTTTATATATATAAAAATTCTTTGTTGTAAAATTTCAATAAATTTTTTAAAATATACAAAACATGAAAAACTGGGCAATTTTTTTGATATCAGGGCGTGGTTT
>JBEQAN010000288.1:0-2822 GCA_041640315.1 Leptospiraceae bacterium | reverse complement strand
TTCTTCATATTCTCCTTCCTTTGGATGAAAATCCTCAATTTCTTTTATTGCAAATTGTAAGTAATCTTTACGATGTTTTTTTTCTTCTTCCATTAAAAATACAGTTTTAAGTTTTTTTTTATTTTCTATATATTGTTTGTATAGATCTGATACTCTATTTCGTAAATCTTCTAGTCCAGCGTACATATCAACGAAATCTAAATGAAATGATGGTTCTAGTAATCGTTGATTTTCATGTTGGCCATGAATTTCTACTAATTTAGAACCAATTTCTTTTAAAATATTTAAAGATACTTGATGATCATTGATATATGCGCGAGGTCTTCCATCCATTAAAATTTCTCTTCTTAAGATTAAATGATCATCAAAGAGGGGAATATTAAGTTCGTTAAGTATATTTTGTATTTCCTTTTTTTTATGTTCTTTTTTAGATAAGTCAAATATTGCTTCAATAACAGCTTTATTTGAGCCATTTCTTAAATAGCCTGTACCCGCTCTTTCTCCCAGAACAATCCCAATTGCTTGAATGATCAAAGATTTTCCAGAGCCAGTTTCACCAGTAATAATATTTAACCCTTTTCCCGGTCTAAATTTTAAATTTTCGATAATCCCAAAATTTTCAATATTGAGTTCTACTATCATACTATCCAAATAATTACTAAACAAAAAATAAGCAAACAATATTTTGTATGATTTTTAAAAAAATCAATAGTTGTCAAATTTTTTATCATCTTGAAAATCAATCTTCTTCAAATTATTAAATAAAAAAAATCTTATATCATAACTATGTTTAAGGGGTTATTGTGAGGATTCAATTTTAATTGAATAAAAAATAACCATTTAGAATAATTCGTAAGCAAATTTATTTTAGTACTGCTTATAAAATAAGCTAATTTTCTTTCTTTTTTTACGGTATATAACTTGCTTTGGTATTATTGAAATTTAGATATTTATTGAAGGAGATTTATATGATGAGAGTAAAAAAAAATCAATGGCGGTCTTTATTGATCCTAACTGTATTATTTCTGTTCTTGAATTTTTCCTTGTTAGCTCAAGAAGAACAATCTGGTAGTGATCCTATTGCTGCATATGCGATTGATAATTTCTTTGTATTTATTACAGCAGTACTGGTTATTTTTATGCAAGCGGGATTTGCGATGTTAGAAACAGGGTTAAATGCGGCAAAAAATACCACAAATATACTGTTTAAGAATTTAATGGATTTTTCCATAGGTGCCTTATTATTTTTCATTTTTGGTTATGGATTAATGTATCCAGGAGAAGCTTTTAAAGGAGGGTTTTTTGGTTTTGGTGGTTTTTTTATCGGTGATTCTACAAGTGAATTAGGAGCGGGAGTACTGCATCCACAGGTTGATTTTTTATTTCAAGTAGCATTCGCAGCAACAGCAGCGACGATTGTTTCTGGAGCAGTTGCAGGTAGATTAAAATTTAGTGTATATGTGATCTATAGTGCGGTAGTTACTGGACTTATATATCCAATATCTGGTTTTTGGAAATGGGGTGGTGGTTGGTTAAATGAACTGGGTTTCCATGATTTCGCGGGATCTATTGTAGTGCATGCTGTTGGTGGTTTTGCTGGATTAGCAGCGGCTATACTCTTAGGTCCAAGAATTGGCAAATTTGATCCCGAAGGAAAACCACAGGCTCTACCAGGCCATAACTTAACAATTTCTACGCTTGGAGTATTTATATTATTAATAGGTTGGTATGGTTTTAATCCGGGTTCACAGTTGGCGATTTATGGAAAAGACAATACAGATGCGGTAATGTTGATAGCAACAAATACCACACTTGCTGCGGTAGCAGGTGCAGTATCTGCTATGTTTGTCACCTGGACTTTATTTGGTAAGCCAGAGTTAACTATGTCATTAAATGGGGTATTGGGTGGATTGGTAGGAATTACTGCTAACTGTGATGCTGTATCTAATTTTGAAGCAGTGATTATAGGATTGGTGGCTGGTGTTTTAGTGGTTATAGGTGTAAAACTATTAGATTATTTAAAAATAGATGATCCTGTTGGAGCCTGGCCAGTTCATGGATTAAATGGTGTATGGGGAGGAATTGCTACTGGTATTTTTGGAACCGATAAAAATTTAACTGCACAGATTATAGGATCTATTGCTATTCCTCTCTGGGCTTTTATTACGATGTTCATCTTATTTACAATCTTAAAATATACTATTGGTATACGTGTGTCTCGAGATGAAGAATTAAAAGGTTTAGACATCGGAGAACATGGGGAAGAAGCATATCATAGCTTTACATTTTTTACAGTAGAGTAATGAAATTTATTAAATTTTATAAAAAGGAGAATGATTATGAAATTAATTACAGCTGTGATTCAACCATATAAATTAAAAGACGTAAAGGCTGCATTAATGAAAGTGGGAGTCACAAAGATGACTGTTACAACTGGGTTAGGTGCGGGACAACAAAAAGGTTATTCAGAATCCTATCGTGGTGTGATCCATGAAGTAAATTTATTAAAGAAAACCATCTTAGAAATTGCTGTAAACGAAGATTTTGTTGAGCCCACAATTAATGCAATTATAGAAGGTGCAAGAACGGGAAATATTGGAGATGGTAAGATTTTTATAACTGATTTAGTTGATGTTATACGAATTAGAACAGGAGAAAGAGGTGGGACTGCAATTGGATAAATCACTCAGGCTATCAAGCCTGGGTTATTTTCTTAAAGAAGAATATTTTCCATGTAAAATTTAAAACCAAATTTTTTCTTTAGTTCCTTTCTTAACTAATTACATTTTGAAATTATATAATTAATTTCGTTTTTTATATAT
>JBEQAN010000287.1:0-2823 GCA_041640315.1 Leptospiraceae bacterium | reverse complement strand
TATAACCATCACTTGAAATGATAAAACCTGTTCCAAGTCCTCTTTGTTTTTGGGTTTCTGGAAAATTGGGAATATTAAAAAAACGTCTTAGAAAGGGGTCATTGTAAAATGGATTTTGAATTCTTACGGTTTTTTCAGTACTAATGAATACTACTGAATCTTTATAGAGTTCATAGATTTCATGAAATGTTTGTTGAAGTTCATAAACACGACTATTGACATTTTTATTTTTTAGAGGAGATTCTGCAAAAACTTCTTTCAAAAATGAACTTGAATTTTTATAACAATATATGAATATAAAAATTGAAAATAAGATAAAACTTAAATAAAAAAAGATTTTTAAATGTGACTTTTTTATGGTTAGTGTGATGTAATTTGGCTTTGTTTGGTTCATAGGATACCAGTAAAAAAAGAATTTAAATAGAATCAATAATTTTCGAAGAAAGATGAAGGTGGTAACAATTAGATTTTATGGTAAACTAGCAAAAATAACCAATTTAAGAGAATGCACATATCAATTTTGGGGGAAACGCGCTATAATAGATATTTTAGAATCCCTTGGACTCCCTAAAACAGAAGTTTTTTTAATATTATTAAATCACAATATTAGTAGTTTTTATGAATATCCAAGTAATGGAGATATCATTTCTGTTTATCCAAAGTTTATGCAATTCTATAAAGAAGTGATAAAAAATATTTTGGATGATCCATTCATTTCAAGAGAAATTAAACTGGAAATTATTCGAAAATTTTGGCAATATAAAATCCGTCGATTTATTGCAGATGTACATCTTGGAAAATTAATGAAATATTTAAGATTTTTAGGTGTAGATGTTTTATACAATCCAGAATGGGATGATGAGGTTTTAATTGAAGTATCTCAAAAAGAACGTAGAGTATTATTAACTCGTGATAAAGGGATTTTAAAGCAAAAAAAATTATCTTATGGCTTTTATCTTTTAAATGCTAATCCAAGTTATCAATTATTAGAAGTTCTTGAATATTTTTCATTAAAAATCAATCCCTTTTCTCGCTGTAGTATTTGTAACTCTTTATTAATAAAAAAAGAGAAAGAAGAAATTGGTGTTTTTTTAGATGAAATACCAACTAAAATTAAAGATTTATATGATGATTACTATTATTGCGAACAGTGCAATAAATTTTATTGGACTGGGAGTCATTATGATAATATTATAAAATTATTTAATAAATATAATTTATTTTTATAATATTATGTAGCTATTTGGATATTATTTTTTATCAAAACCTCGAGCTTTTTTTTAAACTCTTCTTTATTTTTTGAATTTAAAATTTCTGATAGTATATATTGTTCATATTTATTGATATCGATGAAATTTTGAAAATATTCATAAATATCATTATAATATCCAAAAGGAATACTATAATTTCTAATTCCACAGCAGTAAAGGATTGGTAAAAAATCTATCTGAGTTGAAAGATTTCCGCAAATTGAAATTTCTTTTTTTGTATTCTTTAAAGTCATATATAACATACGATATATGGTAGGTTCATAATAATCATTTTTAGATATATGATTTCTTTTTTTTCCAAGAAAATGCGATATTAAATCATTTGTTCCTATGCTAAAGAAATCAACTTCTTTTTCAAGATTTGATAAATCAAATAGAATAGAGGGAATTTCTAACATTAATCCAATTTGAATTTTATTTTTTAAATTATCTTTAATAAGGTTCATTTCTTTTAAGATAATTTCTTGAATAAATTTCCAGTCATCATAAGAGGAAATCATAGGAATTAAAATTCTTAAGTTCCAATGAATTTCATTAAATTGATTTAAAGCTAAAAAGATACTTTTAATTTGATTTTGTATGATATTAATTTCTGATTTATAATAATCTATACCTCTTTTCGTTCTATTTTCTGGGGAAGTATAAAAAAAGTATGAAAATTTGTCTTCATCGACATCGATTAATCTTAAAGTTAAGATCTCATTTTCCTGTAAAATCGAATAAATATCAAAATATACTTGTGAAGCAGTTTCAATATGAAATAATAACCGTGGATTTTTTAAGTAGATAAATTCTTTTCTAAATAATCCAACAGAAAGCTGAAAATATTTTTTATGTTCTTTCATGATTTCAATATCATCTACATTTAAAGATATGGTAGTATTGATCCCCTCTATGAAATAGGATTTTTTCTCTTTATATTTAGATGCTTCATAACCTTTTTTAATATCTATAATTTTTTCTTCAAAAATGGTAGCTTTTCCTTTATAACTATCAATGATGATCCAGTCTTTATCTTTTAATTTCTCCAGAATGTCCTTGGGTATAACGTTGATTAATATAGGAATTCCTTGATTCATTGCTAAAAGAGTTAAATGACCTGTTAAACTTCCTTCTATTAAAAGAATACCACGAGGCTTTGGAATTTTTAAATATAATAAAGGACTTAAGTCTTCTGCAACTAAAATATAATTCTCATTTTCTTTTATATGATCATGGATTTTATTTATACAAATATCAAAATAAGAGATCCCTAATACTTCATCTAATAGTTGCTGAATGGCTTCCTGAAAATCAATCCATCTTTGTTTCATAAAGTCTGATGCTTGTTCTTGAAAAAATTTTTTTAATGTAATTGAACCTTCGTAAATAGCAAGGGATAAATTTTTATTTTCGACTAAAATATTTTTTTCTACTGCTTCGATGAATACTGGATCCTTTAAAAAATAAATTTGAATTTCTAATAGTTCTTTAATAGAATCTGGAAATTCTTTTTGAATTGCTTTAATTTTTTGAATTGTTTTTTTATTATAGTATCTAAATTTATTTAATT
>JBEQAN010000286.1:0-2848 GCA_041640315.1 Leptospiraceae bacterium | reverse complement strand
GTTGTAAGAACTTTATCATTTTCTGTCGCAATATCTCTTGTTCTTGCACCATTCATTATAGCTTTTTCCACTGCTTTTTCTATTTTCTCTGCTATATCATTAAATCCAAAACTATATCGCAACATTAAAGCACCAGAAAGTATTTGAGCAATTGGGTTAGCAATTCCTTTTCCAGCAATATCGGGGGCGGATCCACCAGAAGGTTCATATAAACCAAAAGTATATCCTAAGCTGTTTAATTTCGTTGAAAGTGATGCACTAGGTAGCATTCCAAGTGAGCCCCCTAACACTGAAGCTTCATCAGATAAAATATCACCAAACATGTTACTACATAATAAAACATCAAATCTAGTAGGATTTAATATTAATTGCATTGCTGCATTATCCACATACATATGTTCAAGAATAATATCATTATTATAATTTTTCGCGAACTCCGTTACTACCTCTCTCCAAAAAACCATACTTGTTAAAACATTCGCTTTATCAATGCTTGTTACTTTCTTTTTTCGCATTTTTGCAGAATCGAAAGCTACTTTTGCAATTCTTTCTATTTCATATCTATGGTAAACCATTGTATCATATGCTCTTTCATTACTTCCTTCACCTTCTCTACCCTTCGGTTTACCAAAATATACATCTCCAGTAAGTTCACGAACAATTAAAATATCTACTCCGTCTTTTATGCGATTTTCCTTTAATGGTGAAGAATGCTGTAATGAAGGATATAATTTGACTGGACGTAAATTAGCAAATAATTCAAAATGCTTTCTTAAAGGAAGAAGTGCTCCACGTTCTGGCTGTTTTTCTGGAGGAAGTGTTTCCCACTTAGGGCCTCCTACAGAACCGAATAAAATCGCATCAGAAGATTCGCATAAAGATAAGGTTTCTTTTGGTAATGCTTCGCCAGTTGCATCAATTGCAGCACCACCAACCAAAGCATAATTCCATTCAAACTCATTATTTAATTCCTTTAAAGCATGCTTTAAAACTTCAATAGTAACTTCCATTACCTCTGGACCGATACCATCACCAGAAAGAATCGCGACTTTTTTTATTTTTTTTGACATATTCTATATTTTTTTTATAATCTCTTTTAAGTCAAATTCATTTTATAAAATTTATCAATTAAATTTGATAATCATAATTTTCTTTCAATTTGGGTCTAAATCGAAACATAAAATTTTTATATAGATCATAAGCATCGCAAAACTTATTCACATCAGAAAATAAATGGATAATCTGTTCTAAAAAGATGTATCTATCTACATTTAAATTGTCATCTTGATTGTGTTTAAGAGCTTTTAATACGGATTTAATTTTTTTTAAAAATATTTTCCTACCTTCTGCATCATACCCATTTTTATTATATTTAAATGGTGAAAGTTCTCTTACAAAGGAAGAAGCATAATGATAAAAGTATTCTGGATCATCATGCAATTTCATTCTTTGATTATATGAAAATGTTAGTAAATATGCCCAAACTAATGTCATTTTCGCAGAAATTTTTTTACTATATTGATGTTCTAAACAACTTTTATAAAATTCAGAACTAATGCAAAATTCAATGAGATCATGCCAAGTTTCAAGGGTGCTATCTACCGCTTTTATGTATTTACTTTCAGGTGTTATCATTCAATGAGTCATTATATTTAATAAATTTTCCATGCAAGAATTTTTTCTTTACATTCCATAAAATTAAAAAAACTTAATATTTATGGAATCAATCATTAATGAACCTTTAATATCTGATATAAGAGCTAGAGAAATTTTAGACTCTAGAGGAAATCCCACATTGGAAGTAGAAGTATTGCTTGATGATGGAGCTTTTGGAAGAGCTGCTATACCCTCTGGTGCATCTACTGGAACATACGAAGCGGTAGAGTTAAGAGATGGAGATCCTAAAAGATATATGGGGAAAGGTGTTTTAAAAGCCATAGAAAATGTAGAAACTATTATAGCTCCAGAATTGATCGATGGTTCATATAGCGCTTTCAATCAAAAAGAAATTGACTATAAAATGATTAAATTAGATGGAACAGAAAATAAATCCAAACTTGGTGCAAATGCAATCCTAGGAGTAAGTTTAGCTGTAGCCCATGCTGCATCAAATAGTGTGAATCTTCCTTTGTATAAATACTTAGGTGGTCCTGTAGTAGATACATTGCCCGTTCCAATGATGAATATCTTGAATGGAGGTGTTCATGCAGATAACAATTTAGATTTTCAAGAATTTATGATTATGCCAGTTGGATTTACCTCTTTTAAAGAAGCTTTAAGAGCTGGAGCAGAAATTTTTCATACGTTAAAAAAAATTTTAAAAGAAAAAGGACTTTCTACAGCGGTAGGTGATGAAGGCGGTTTTGCACCAAATCTACAATCCAACGAAGAAGCATTACAATTAATAGTACAAGCAATTGAAAAAGCGGGTTATAAACCTGGATCCGAAGTATTTATCGCGTTAGATCCTGCTTCATCAGAATTCTACAATAAAGAGAAAAAAACGTATAGTGTAGATGGCAAAGAAATTGGCAGTGATGAATTAATTCGAATTTATGAAAACTTTGTAAATAAATATCCTATTATTTCTATTGAAGATGGACTGTCTGAATTCGATTGGGATGGTTGGAAAAACCTAAATCAATTACTTGGAAAAAGGATTCAGCTTGTTGGAGACGATCTTTTAGTAACAAATCCCAAAAGATTACAAAGAGCAATTGACGAAAAAGCTTGTAATGCCATCTTAATTAAAGTAAACCAAATTGGTACGTTGACAGAAACCTTAGAAACCATTCGCTTAGCACAAAAAAATAATTTTACCTGTATCATCAGTCATCGCTCTGGAGAA
>JBEQAN010000285.1:0-2851 GCA_041640315.1 Leptospiraceae bacterium | reverse complement strand
GCAACAACAAAGAATATAGAAGACTTAAAATTTAATACTCGATATCAATTTCTAATCCAAATGCTAAATACAATCCATCAAAATCTCTATAAATAACTAAATAGTATGTAAATGTATAAAGTACAGAAAAAAACTTTAAAAAAAATTGACCGAGAGTAACATCTTATTTTTTTGACAAAATGAAGAAGCATACCATAAGCTATATCATTTTGATGCTTCTTCTTAGTGGATTTATAGGGGCTGTTATGGGATCGTTACTAGAAACAGTGTTTGGTTTAAGTTTTATGAATTATGAATTAATTCCTAATGGAGGAATCAAAATTAATAATTTTTACATTATAAAGAAACTTTATTTACAAATTACCCCAGCAACGATATTAGGTATACTGATTGCTATATTTATAATTTATAAATATGAAAAACTTTAATTTAAAATCGCATTTCAAAAAAGGGTGAAATATGTCAACAATTTCCATGAAAACATTATTAGAAGCAGGTGTACACTTTGGACATAAAACGAGTAAATGGAATCCAAAAATGAAGCCATATATTTTCATGGCTCGTAATGGAATCCATATTATTGATTTACAAAAAACTGTTCAATTAGCCAAAAAAGCCTTCGAAGCTTTACGAGAAGCTGCTAATCGTGGGGAAAAGGTTTTATTTGTTGGAACAAAAAAACAAGCAAGAAGTGTAGTAGAAAGAGAAGCAAAGCGATGTGGTATGTATTATGTCAATACAAGGTGGCTTGGGGGATTATTAACAAATTGGAAAACCGTTCGCCAATCCATTGAACGTCTAAAAAAATTAGAAAAAATGGAAGAAGAGAATAGTTGGCATCTAGAAGCAAGAACTAAAAAAGAAGTGTTAATGTTAAAAAGAGAGTTAGAGAAGTTAAGGAAGCATCTTGCTGGAATCAAAGATATGACACATCTACCAGAAAATATTTTTATCATAGACCCCGATAAAGAACATATAGCAGTTAAGGAAGCAAGAAAACTGGGAATTAGAATATTTGCAATTGTGGATACAAACTGTAATCCCGACTTGATAGATTATCCGATCCCGGGGAATGATGATGCTATTCGTGCCATATCATTATTTTTAGAAACGATGGCAGATGCAATTATACAAGGTAAGGAAGGAAAAGTGGCTGAATCTCAATTCTCCGAAGAAGATTTTGATGAAGCGAAGTATGATGATCATCAAGACTCCCTAAAATATAAAGGGGAATATGATGAAACAGGTGAATTTGTTGAAGATGAACCATTAAAAAGTTTCGAAAATGAATCAAATGAAGATTATAAAGAATATTTAGATCAAGAAGAATAACTTTTACATTAGAGGATGTATATGTATAAACCCAAACCAGAAGAAATTAAGAAATTAAGAGACTTAACTGGGGCTGGAATGCAAGATTGTAAAAATGCTTTGATAGAATTCAATGGAGATCTCGAAAAGTCCATCGAAGCACTAAGAAAAAGAGGAATTGCAAAGGCTTCTAAAAAAATGGATAGAGAAACAAGTCAAGGTGTAGTTTCTTCTTATATTCATCATGGGGGACAAATTGGTTCTTTAGTAGAATTAAATTGTGAAACTGATTTCGTTGCAAGAAATGAAGAATTTATTTCTTTGGCGAAAGAAATTGCTGTACAGGTTGCTGCAATGAATCCAATTTCTATTTCCATTGAAGATTTAGATCCATCAATTGTAGAAAAAGAAAAAGAAATTATTAAAGAACAATTAAAAAATGAAGGAAAACCTGATCACATTATTGAAAAAATCATAGAAGGAAAATTACAAAAGTTTTATGAAGAGGTTTGCCTTCTAAAACAGCCCTTTTATAAAGATCAAGAAAAAAAAGTGGAAGATTATATAAAAGAATACATTTCAAAATTTGGAGAAAATATTAAGGTTTCTCGATTTGCTAGATATCAGGTAGGTTCATAATACATCATGTTTCCCTATACAAGAGTTTTATTAAAGTTATCTGGTGAATCCTTTATAAGAAAAGGAGAGTTTGGAATCAATTTTGATCTTGTGAGAAATATTGCTGAACAGATCCAAATGGTTCATAAACATGGAATCAACATTGCTGTTGTAATTGGTGGAGGAAATCTTATAAGAGGAAGTATGATAGCAGAATCTGGAGTAGATAGAGCAACAGCAGACTATATGGGAATGTTGGGAACGGTCATTAATGCTCTTGCTTTACAAGATGCTTGCGAAAAATTAGGATTAATTACACGTGTACAAACGGCTATTGAAATGCGTTCAATCGCAGAAACCTATGTAAGAAGAAAAGCAATGAGGCACTTAGAAAAAAATCGTGTTGTAATATTCGCAGCTGGAACTGGTAATCCTTTTTTTACCACTGATACAACAGCAGCTTTAAGGGCCATTGAAGTGGGTTGTCAAGTGATTCTAAAAGCAACTAAAGTGAATGGTGTTTATGATTCCGATCCTTTAAAAAATCACAATGCAAAAAGATATATCACACTTTCCTATAAAGAAGCTTTACAAAAAGAATTAAAAATTATGGATGCTACTGCATTAGCATTATGTATGGAAAATAATATTCCTATTATAGTTTTTGATATTTTTCAAAAAGAGAATTTAAAAAAATTGATAGAAGGTGAAAAAATAGGAACCTTTATATCTCATGATGTAGGAGTCGTTTATGAGTGATATACAATCACAAGTAAAAAAAATTCTAGAAGAAACAAATAAGAAGATGGATAAAACCATTGAGGCATATAAAAAAGAACTTAATTCCATACGTTCCAATCGTGCAAATCCTGCTATCCTTGATGGTATTGTAGTCGAATATTATGAGATCGGAAGAGCGTCG
>JBEQAN010000284.1:0-2868 GCA_041640315.1 Leptospiraceae bacterium | reverse complement strand
CGAAATAAAAACAAGATTTTAAATAATCTTGAAATACTTCTTCATCCCAATTTTTAAAAGATGGATTCATTCTATAACTTCTCTCAATTAATTTCAGGCTCTTAAATTCATCTCTTCTTTTTTCTGCGATTGGAGCAAGGGGAGCATCGATAAAATACGTAAAAAAACTTAAAAAGGGTGTTAAAACTACTGGATCCCAACAACTAATAGATTGAATATAGGCATTTTCTTTTGCTGCGGCTAATAATGAACTTGCACCCCCTAGGGAATGTCCTATCAGATGAAAATGATTCTGTTGAAATTCATTTTTTATGTGGTTTAAAAATTCCAATACTTGATCTCTAAAAAAGTACCAATCAGAAAAATCATAAAAATTCTCAGATTGACTATGACCACAAAAATTTAAGGCAAAAACATTAAATTGCTTTATAGTAAATATTTTTAATAATTTTAAATAAGTTTCTGCAGAATAACCATTAGCATGAAAAAAAACTATATTATTAGGATGATTCTCAAATGAATATATATAATTTAATCGAATTTTTGTATCATTTTTAGAAAAATAAAAAGCACTACTTCGAAAATTTCCCATTAAAACCAAAATTATTTTGGTAAGGAATTCTTAAATCAGTTTTTGATCATTTTTTGTATAAAAGAAATGATTCCCCTTTAGAACAAATCTCAATTGACCTAAATAGAATTGAAATAAGATTGATTCCATACCAATGATAATTGAAAATATTTTATTTACGAACTTAGAAGATTTTAAAAATACCATAATTAAAAAAAAACCCTATTTGAAAGAATTGATCCTAATCTGGGAAAATACAAATCCCCAATCAATTCAAATCCTACCGGCAAAAAAACAGGGTTCTTATATACAGTATCATAAACATATACTGAATTCCAAAATCGATCCTATGGTTGAAGCTCAAAGAGTACTATTACATAAACCTGCCAATAATAAAATTATCTTTCTATTAGGAGTGGGAAATTTATATCTTATTTCCTTTCTTTTAAAACTAAGGGAGCAAAATCAAATCACTATCATCATAGAACACAATGAAGAATTATTAGCTTATTTATGGAAGTTCTCTGATGATTTTAAAACATTTTTATTTCTTCCAAACTGTCATATTTTTACAGAAAGAAATATTCAGTCTCTTTGGCACTATTTAAATAGTTTATCCATAGAAAAAATTAAAGGTAATTGCCTATATAGACATATAGGTTCTATTAAACTTAAGCCAGATTTTTATAAAATCATAGAAGAAAAAATTCATTTAACATTTAAAAGTAATTTTTCCAGTTTATTAACCAAATTTGAGTTCGAAAAACTATGGTTTAGAAATATCATTCTAAATTCTCACTATTTAAAAAAAGAAATTAAATATAATAAATTAATAAATTTTAAAAATTTTTTTAATAATATTCCATTTGTAATTATTGGTGCCGGACCTTCGCTTCGCTATAGCAAAGAAACACTCCAAATTTTAAAACAAAAGGCATTTTTACTAGCAACCGATGCTTCCTTAAAACCATTATTAAAAATGAAAATCATCCCCCATGGGGTACATGTATTGGATGCACAGATACATAGCTATTTTCATCTTCGCGGAGTAGATTTAAGTGATATTGTGATTTTTTCAGATATCGTAATCCATCCTTTTTTAATCCGTAAGCTAAAACCGCTTGGTTGGATATTTTCAACAACGATTCGATATATTACAAACCCTTATGGAGAAGTCCAAATCGAAAAAACAAAAGGAAGTGAATTAATAGAAACTATTGTAGGAGAAATTGGAAGTATACAATCAGGAGGCTCTGTTTCTACCTCTGCTTTTGAAATTGCACGCTTCTTAGGTGCAAATAAAATTATATTAATAGGACAAGATCTCTCTTGGACTTATAGACAGCTTCATTGCATTGATACCCATCATTATGAAAAATGGTATTCTCTTATAAATCGCATCAATTCTTTAGAGCATATTAATGAATCTATCTTCCAAAAGCGTTCAAGGAATCGCATCAAAGGTATAAAAAGTAAATATACCTATGGAGATCATGTAATGAATCTCTATAAAGCATGGTTCGAAGAAAGCGCAGTAGAATTAAAATCGATCCAAGAGCCAATAGAAATTTATAATCTCACATATGATGGAGCCTTTATTGAAAATCTTAATGATAGTAATAATCTTGATCTCAATTCACTTCCCGAGTTAAGCCAAGAAAGATGGAATCATTTTAAAAATTTAATAAATTCAAATCATAAATTTTCATTTACGATTCATCCAGAACTTCAACAACTTATTAAACAATTACATGAATTAATAAAAAAATATAATGATAGAAATAATTTAAAAGAAAAAGAATTCTTTTATCAAGAATTTTTAAAGATAAAAGATCAATATAAAGATTTAGAAGTATTTTTACATAAAATAGAAACCTATATAGAAAGAAATAAAAAGTTGTTAAATCAAGAAAGAATTATGAATTTAAGATATAATAATCTTATTAAAGATTTAAAACAATTCATTAAAAGTTATATCTCCTTTAATACTTCTCTAATCCATTCAGATACATTCTGAGGTAAGTGTTTCCTTGAACTTTTTACTTTATGAATTGCTTCTAAAATCATTTTTTCTTTATAACCTAAATATTTTAAACCTTGAACTACCTCATCAAAATAATCTTCAGTTGGTGTTTTGGGGGATTTTTTATGATCTGATTGTTCCAACAACTTCAGAAAGATTTTTTTCTTTCTATTGACTTCAAAAATAATTTCTTCAGCTGTCTGATTTCCAATCTTAGGAATTTTGGTTAATCGTTTAAGATCTCTTTCTTCGCAAATTTTTAATAGTTCTTCTG
>JBEQAN010000283.1:0-2872 GCA_041640315.1 Leptospiraceae bacterium | reverse complement strand
ATGGGTAGCTCCCCAAATAGATATTACGGGTATGCCTATTAAACTAGATATATGCATGTTAAAAGAATCCATTGAAATCATCAAATCTAATTTATCCATTAAAGCAATTTCTCCATCAAGAGTTAATTTCCCAGCAACCACATAAGTAAAATCTTGAAACTCATTGTGAAGTTTTTGTAGCTCTTGAATTTCTTTTTCCCCACCACCAAACAAAAAAACTTTACAACGAATTTCTTTTTTTAAAATCTCGAGTAGTTTATAAAATTTATGTATAGGCCAAGTTTTAGGAATATGTCCAGCGAAGGGGGCAATCCCGATCCAAAGTTCTTCTTTTTTTTGGATGTTATGATGTTGTAAAAATTCTTTTGCAAGTTTTTTTGCTTCTATATCGAGGCTAATAAAAGGACCTTTTAATAACTTAGGGTAGAATCCAGCCCGCTCAAATACATGTAAGTATCGTTCTACTGTGTGGGGTAGTGGTTTTAAAATTTTATTCTTTCTTCTTGTTTGCTCTCTTTTCTCTTTTCTTCCTTTTACAATAGTAGCAAATTTTAATTCGCTCCCAAAAAAAAATTTTAATATTTTACTTCTTAAACTGCCATGAAGATCAATACCATAATCATAAGGTCCTAATCGCTTAAGTTCTTTGTATAATCTATATATACCAATAATACCTTTATAATGTTTATCATTTAAATTAATGCCAATCACTTCAATGCCGGGTATATTATAAAAAAATGGTTCATACTCTTTTCTAGTTACATATGTAATGCGAATTTCTGGATATGAACTCAAAAGAGACGAAATGACGGGGATACTTAATACTACATCCCCCATTGCTGAAAATCTAATTACAAGTAAATGCATTATTTTTTCTTTCTTAAAACAGGATTTAATTCTTCGTCATTATACATTTTCATTTGACGATATACCTTCATAATTTTATCACCATTTAGGATATCTATGATATATTCGTCATAACATTGACTTAAATCTCTTTGTTGTTCTAATAAAATACTTAGTTTATTTTTACATTTTTGAACATGTTCAGGGGTTGCATCATCTCTTTGGATCTCCATTTCCATATGATAGATTTTTAAACATAGAATTGACATTCTATCTAAAATCCAAGCGGGAGATTCTGAATTCATTTTTGCACCACTTTTTGGTTGGATTTGTTTAAAATGTTCTAAAAACCAATCATCAATTTTTTCTACGGTATCATTTCTTTCTTGATTGGATTTATCAATCCATCGTTTTAAAAATACCACTTGCTTATCTTCTAAGTAAGGAGCACGAATTTCATCTTCTAAGTGCCACTGTACTGTATCAATCCAGTTTTTATGATATAATAACCATTCAATGGTATGGGGTGTATAGGGATTATTTTCTTGGGTATAAATACTATCAAACTTATGATAGTCATTAATAGACCTATTAAAAATTTTGATTGCAATTTCACTTTTTAAATCTTTGGGATGTTGAATCTTCATCATTGTTTTCCTAAGAGTTTACTTTTTTCAGTTGCTTTATGAACCGCATCATAAATACTAAATTTAAATCTATGTTCTTCTAAGGCTTCTAATCCTTCTATTGTAGTACCACCAGGTGAAGCAACCTTTATGATCCAATTAGCGGGATGGGATAACGTTTTATTGTTTTGATTGTATTCTATTAATGTTTGAATGGAACCATAGATTGTATATAATGCAGCTTGATAGGCAATTTCGTAAGATAATCCCTCTCGAATTCCTGCTTCGATTAGAGATTGTAAGAATAAAAAGACATAGGCTGGACCTGATCCAGATAAACCAGTAATTGCATGCATTAAATCTTCGTTGTCAAGAATAATAGTAATTCCAATAGATTTAAAAATATCTTGTGTGATTTTCAATGTTTCTATGTTATCAGAATAGATTGCAGATACGGATTGTTTACTAAAGGCTCCCATGTTTGGCATCACTCTTGATAGGTTTTTAATCTTAGGATTCCAAGATTTCATTTTAGATGTAGAAATCCCCGCTGCTATGGAAATATAATGTTTGGTTTCTGTTCCTTTTATATTTTTTACGACAGATTCCATATCTTTGGGTTTTACGGAGAAAATGAGAATATCACATTCTTGTTCTAAATCTATAAGAGAATCCAAAGCGATGATCGAAGTAGAAAAAGAAAAATCTTCTAAATCAAGTCTAATATCATAACAGTATAGTTTATAATCAGGTTTAGAACTTAATAGTCCATTGGCAATGGCTTTTGCCATTTTTCCAAAACCAATAAAACCCAGATTCATGAATAGCCAAAATTTTTTTAAAATTTTTATATTCAAATGTTTTTTTATAATTAAAATTCAAATTGATTTGTAGAATTTACAAAAATTTTCTTTTAGGAAATTCAGATTTTTTTTATGATTAAACAATAAAAATTGGTTTTTATGGAATTTCGAGAAAAAGAATATTCGGAATTATATAAAAATTCTGGTGTAGATACCTTGGCAGGACAAAATTTAGTAAAAAATATAAAAGAATTTGTAAAAAAAACATTTGATGTGAATGTATTAACCGATTTGGGGGGATTTTCTGGTATATATGATTTATCGTTTTTAAAAAATTATAAAGAACCTGTTTTATTGACTTCTACTGATGGTGTAGGTACAAAACTTACTTATGCAACTTATTTTAAGCGTTTTGATACTATTGGTTATGATTTAGTTGCAATGTGTGCCAATGATATTCTTGTATCTGGAGGAAAACCAGCTATTTTTTTAGATTACCTTGCTACTGGTAAGTTAAATGTAGAACACATGTCTCTTGTAATTCGTTCCATCGCCTCTGCCTGTAAGATGATTGGATGTAGTTTAATAGGGGGAGAA
>JBEQAN010000282.1:0-2877 GCA_041640315.1 Leptospiraceae bacterium | reverse complement strand
TAGAATCAAGGATTTCATACTTAGCATCCACTGTTGGGATTTCGTCCAAACCATGTGATGGATATAAAGTTATTTTGTCATGAATTTTTGCAAGGTTTAAAGTAAAATCATCTGCGTCTTTTTCAAGCGTAAAAAAAGCGAAGTCATTGATAAATTCGGGTATTTGAATGGTGATGGGATTTGGATAGTTAAAATACTCTCTTAAATGTTTTTTTTCTTCTTTGGAAAGATCTTTTTTATATAAAAATTTTGCTAATAAATTTCTTCCTAATCCATAATTTCCTTGGAGGATGACAAAAAATGGTTCGTTTAAAATATAAGGGTGTTCTAAATTTAGAGTTTTTAAATACATTTGAATATAAGCACTTAATGAAGATTGATGAACTAAATAACTTAATCCGCCGTTAATAGAACCCAGATATATTAACGAAATAAGATTTTGTAGTCTTGACTGAGATTCTTCTTCTTGAAAATTCCAAATAGAAAAGTCATTTTGCAAAGATTCAGGATCGGGAATTAAACCAAACTCTTTAATATCTTTTACATGTTTTAATAATATTTGTTGATCTACTATAAATTCAGTTGATTGGTAAGAATCTTTGATGGATTTATTTAAAAAATCATTAAGATATGTAAAGAACTCGTCCAGATCTTTTTTTAAATGAATATACTTTTGTATCATGATTCTATAGTATGAAAATATAAAGTATTGTCAATAAAAAATTAATTTCATATGAAATGATTGTAGAGAGATATAAAAAAAAATAAATTGTATTTGTGCAAAAAGAAATTCATAAGTTATTGATTGAATGGTTATATAAGATAAATCATAATATAAATTGGGAAATCGAAAGTTCTCTTGAGTATGTATCTTCAAGTTTATTTTCTTTATATAGATTGAAATTAAAAACCCCTATAGAATTTAAAAATAAAAGTTTTAAAGAATTCGCAATTAAGTGGATTAAGATAGAATTATCAAAAGAAATGGCAGAAACCGAGTTTGAGGGATTACAATTATTATTAAATTATCGAGCGAGAGTACCTTTCCCCGTTGATGTAATAAATAAAAATCAAAATGCTTTGTTAATTATGGAATTCATTCAAAAAAAAGGCATTACTAGTGAGTCAAAAAAAGATTTTATCTTATCTTTAAAAAATTTATATCAACATCGTAATTTAAATTATGGATATGATAAAAATAACTATATTGGAAAATTAGTTCAACCAAACATAGAAACAAAAAGCTTTTTAGATTTTTGGTGGCTTTCAAGAATTGAACCAATGATGAATATAGCAATAGAAAATGGATATTTTAAAAATAATGAAAAAAATCAATTGTATAAAATCATAAAAAACTTTTTACAAGAATGGAGACTTGAAGAAGATCAAGCAAGACCAATACATGGAGATTTATGGTCTGGAAATATTATTTTTAGTTCAGAACATGCTTATTTGATTGATCCCTCTTTTGCCTATTCACATCCAGTGCAAGATTTTGCCATGTTAGAGCTTTTTGGAAGTCCTTTAAGTTTTTCAGACTATCAGCAAATTGCATTGAGTTGTAATTTTAAAATTCTTCCCCAGATGATTGAATTTTTTCAAATTTATCCTTTGTTGGTTCATGTCATCTTATTTGGAAGTTCTTATAAACCAGCAATAATGAACTTTATCAATAAATATAAATAAATTCAATAAAAATAATATATAAATTTATTATTCCATTTTGAATGATGGGGAGAAAAAGTCATTCAAATGATATCGTTTTAGGATTCGAAATCTAAAACAATGATTTTTGAAATCCTCTTCATTTTGTGTTGGTATATACCATCTTGCTTCGTATAGAGTTTTATCGCGAGTATTCTTTATATAATGAAGTGATAAATCTAAGCTATCTTCATCAATGAAACTTTTAAACTCTTCTTTACAAAAGTTGCTTTTTTCCAAAATAAGTATGGGTTTATGGAGTTCCAGGTAATACAAAGGAACATCCCAATATCGAATATACCAATAAGATTCTTTTTTATGCTTCTTAAACGTGGGAGGTGTATCGAGTTCTCGTTGGCTTAGGTTTAAATCTCTTTTTTCTGGATAGTAATTTTTAGCTTTTAGTTTAAAAATAAAGTTTTCAGGAAATTCTTCTTGTTTTGAGGCAAATAAATTTGATGTTAATAATAACCCTATTTCTGCAAGAAAAGGAGCAGAATTTTTTCCGTATAAGGTGTGTCCACCTTCGTAATATTGTAAACTATACTCTTCTGGGGTTGTTACATATCCCGTATAACCATTGGCACAGCTTACGGGAATAATATGAAAATTTTTATATTTTTCTTGAATTTTCTTTTTGATAAGATTTCCAGTTTGAGTGGTAATTTCAAAAGGATATGGTAAATAAATATAATTTCCTATTTGTATAGCTTGAAAATATAAAATGTTGGGAAACTCTTCTTTTGGCAAAAATAGATGTTGAAATTTACTTAAAAACCATCGTTTCTCTCCTTGACATCCTGTTTTAAAAAACCATCGCGGCCATTCTGGACGAAAAAAGGGGAGATACTTCAAAACAGGAGTACTACGAGTTGTTGCTCCCGTTGTAAGAGACATCCCTACAACAGCATAGTTACAAATTTCTATTTGATTTATTTTAGAAGTTTTAGTAATATCAATTTCCATAGAATAAGAATTTAATTCAATGTCTTGTACAAATTGATTTTCGAGAGATTGAAATAATTCAAACATTTCTTTGGAAATATCCATCCCAATTTCTTTTGCTATAAGGAAATCGCCTTCTTCTTCGTCATCATTATAATTAGGTGTTATATCGCCATGGGTATAATTCAATGCTCCATGAATAAATCTATCAACTCGGTAGTAATTTTT
>JBEQAN010000281.1:0-2885 GCA_041640315.1 Leptospiraceae bacterium | reverse complement strand
ATTTTATTTTTTGGATTTCAGTTTGATTTTAATTTTAACGATTTACATAACAGTACTTTTAAAGGAGATGTATTAACTTTTTTATGTGCAATGAGTTTTGCTTTATACATTATTGTGATTGATAGAGTTCAAAAACATGAGTTTTTTTCTATCGTATGGATCCATTTTTTTGTAATTAGTTTATTCTCTTTACTCTTCATGGAAAATTTTCATGTAGATTGGAATAATGTAAAAATTTTTTCGATTCTTTATCTTTCTATTTTTACCACCCTTCTTACGACTTTAATTTTATTTTATTATCAACCCCAAACCACCCCCGTTCGGGCATCCCTCATATATGCCTTAGAACCCGTATTTGCAACCATCTTTTCTCTCTTTTTCCTCCATAGTCCATTTACTTTAATAGAGTTCATGGGAAGTATATTGATTTTGATTGGTTCTATTATAGGCGAGATAAAAATTATCAAAAAAAATGGAGATTCATAGAAAATTTTTAAATCCAGCGTTTATATAATAAAAAAGCGAACCATCGAAGTAAAATGACCAATATTATAAAAAAATAAAAAGGAAATTCATGATTATTTATAAAATATATTAAATAAGTTATGATGCTGGTTTCGATGATTTCAGAAAACCATATCTTTCTATTAGTGAATTTTTTATAAAGATAATAAAACAGTTTATTTTGAAGGTAATGTAAAAAGATAAATAAAACTATAAAGAGAATCATCCAATTCTCGAATTCTTTATAAATGTACCAAAGATTTAAAATCGTACTATTTTCATTTACAAATTGAGATAGTTTTAAAGAAATTTTTTGATAAAAATCATCGTAAAAAGAATGTATAAAATAAAGAGTAGACCAGGATTTAAATATACTCATCACTTTAGAAAATAGGATTTCATTCAATTTTGTTATGATAAATTTAAAAAAAGAGATACCAATTTTAAAGGAAGCTAAAATGAATCCAATAAAAAACCACAGAAATACAAAAAGAAAAAAACGATAAAAACTTAAAAAAATTTTACTATTTATAATTTTTTTTTTAAAGGTTCGTATTCTTCGAAATAGGGGATGGAAATGATTTCTCCTTTATTTTTTTTGATTTCTTTTTCAATCAGATAGGGATCTTTTTTAAGTGTGTAGGGATGATGTTTTAAAAAGATTTCTTTACATTTCTGATTATACATTCTATACTTTGCATGAGGATTTTTTGTGCCATAAAGAAAATAGTAATAATATCTTTTAAAAAATTGAGATTCTTCTTGTTTTGGATAAGCATAGACAGCCAGGGGCAGAGAAGAAGGATGTTTTATAAATTCATAGAAAACTTCAAAAAAGATATTAGGATTTCCTTCTTTTTCATTGGCATCTACTAAAATAATTTTTCCGTTACTTTTAAAGATCCCCGAATATATTGCATCTTCAATAAAGGAATTGGTATAATGTTGTATGATTTGGATTTGCGGGAACTGATGATGATAGAATTCTATTTTACTCAAGGGATTTTCTAAAATAATGATTTCAAGGTTATGGATTTTATGTTCTAATATAAAGTTTTCCCATAGTTTTAATTTCTTATAAGATTTTTCCTGATCCTCAGATAAAATAAGAATAATACTAAATTGTAAATAAGGTTCAGTAGGATTTTTATAAAAATTTTTTTTTGCTATTATAAAATAATTTTTATTTAAAGAAAAAAAAGAGGTAGGGAAAGTATAAAAAAATAAATTAGAAAAAAAACCTTTTACTTTTATATAACCAGAATCATAATAAATATGTTTTATATCGGGGATTTTATTAAAATATAGGATTTCAAATCCAGCGGCAGAAAAGGTTTCATAAATGGTTTTTTTATTCCAATATTTAGCGTTTAAGTGAAGGATTGCAATTCCACCGGGTGAAAGAGATTGTATGTAATTAGCAAGGAGCTGTGGTGATGTAGGTGAATGCTCTGGATCAATCAATAAACCATCAAGACTTGCGGATGGAGCAAAATGAATTGGTATGGGAGCAACATTTTCGGGATAAATATAATCAAAACCTTTAAAACCTTCAATATAACCGCCCCGTTCAGACCAAACAGGTAAAAAATCTTTAAATAATCGCCGATAGAATTCCAATTCGGCATTCATAATATAATTTCGTATAATTATCAATACTTCCTAAGTCTACTTTTTTTATTTTATTTGAATAGAAGAAATTTTATTGTATATTCTCTACGTATTTTATTTATTATTTAAACAATCTGCTGAATTAATAGATAACTTTATTTAGATTTAATTTGGTACAACCATTGCTTTGAATTCATAATAAAAAAATAAATAGCACTACAATTTTTTAAAAAAGGAGAAATAGGATGTACAATTTACCTAAGAATCCAGAAGATTTATTGAAGTTTTGTAGAGAGGAAAAAATTGAATATATTGATGTTCGATTTACGGATATGTTGGGGATGATGCATCATGTTACATTTCATATAGATGCAATTGATATTGGGGCATTTGATTATGGTATTGGATTTGATGGATCTTCTATAAGAGGTTGGAAAGCAATCCAAGAATCTGATATGTTGGCTAGGCTAGATGCTACCAGTGCTTATATAGATCCCTTTTTTGAGCATAAAACACTTGCCATTATAGCAGATATTTATGAACCTCCAAAGAATGGAGAACCTCCAAGACCATATAACAGAGATCCAAGATACATCTTGAAAAAAACCATAGAATATATGAAATCTACGGGAATTGCTGATACCTGTTATATGGGACCAGAAGCTGAGTTTTTCATCTTTAGTGATGTTCGTTATGAGCAGATAACCAATCAAGGTTTTTATTTTATAGATTCGATTGATGCACGATGGAGAATGGGAGTCGATGAAAAA
>JBEQAN010000280.1:0-2903 GCA_041640315.1 Leptospiraceae bacterium | reverse complement strand
ACTTTTAAATTCTTTTAAAGAATTTATATTTTATCTCTATGTCAAATTCAACATCAATTTTTTGTTTGTTTTTCAACATTTCTTCTAATAGCATTTGCAACATTCATAGCAACATTTGCATCAAAAATACTTGGTACAATATAATCTTCCATCAATTGATCTTCTGGGATTGTATTTGCAATAGCATATGCGGCTTCCAATTTCATTTCATCAGTGATGAATTTTGCTCTCGTATCAAGTAAACCACGAAATAAACCCGGAAAACATAAGGCATTATTGATTTGATTTGGATAGTCACTTCTTCCTGTTGCTATAATTTTAGCATAAGGTTGAGCTAATTCTGGTAAAATCTCTGGATCTGGATTAGAGAGGGCAAATACAATGGGATCTTTATTCATCTTTTTAAGATTTTCAACCGTCAAAATATTAGGTCCTGACAATCCAAGGAAGATATCTGCTCCCTTTATTGCCTCATCTATACCCCCTTTTTCATTATAGGGATTTGTATTTTCCGCATACCATCGCTTATAAGGATTCAAATCGTTTCGGTCTTTAGAAACAATACCATTTCTATCTATACCAATTATATTTTTTATCCCCAACTGTAGTAACATCTTCGTACAAGCAATACCAGCAGCACCTACTCCTACCACTACCACTTTTAAATCTTCATATTTTTTATTAACAAGTTTTATCGCATTAATAGTCGCAGCTGTTACCACAATAGCAGTTCCATGCTGATCATCATGAAATACTGGAATATTTAATTCTTGAATCAATCTTTCTTCAATTTCAAAACATCGCGGTGCAGATATATCCTCTAAATTGATTCCTCCAAATACTGGTTCTAAATTCTTAACGATTTGAACAATCTCATCTACATTTTGAGTTTTTAAACATATAGGAAAAGCATCTATATTTCCAAAGGTTTTAAATAATATTGCTTTTCCTTCCATTACAGGTAAAGCGGCTTCGGGTCCTAAATTTCCCAACCCAAGCACTGCACTTCCATCTGTTACAACTGCAACGCTATTACCCTTGATCGTATAATCATATACCTTTTCTGGGTGATTATAAATTTCTTTGCAAACTTTCCCAACACCAGGTGTATAAACAATTGATAAATCTTCTTTGTTTTTTATTGAACGCTTACTTATTACACTGATTTTTCCCCCAATATGATTTAATAAGATATGATCTACTACAAAAATCACTTCGATATCACTTAATTGTTTTAAAGCATTAACAATTTGCTCAACTGTAGTTTGATTTACAGTTCTAATGGAGAAATCCCTTATTGTATAATCTTTGGTGGCTTTAACAATTTCAATCGTTCCAAATTGAGCGGGAAATGTGGAAATCAAAGATGTACACTTTGCTAAAACACCTACCCGATTTTTTAATTTAATTCTCAAAATGACTTGATATTCCAGTGGCAAATCTTCATTCATATAAATCACCAAACGAAACTACTATTTTTTTTCAATTAATCATAAATACAATAAATTTTTTATTATTTTTTACTGCATTTAAGTTAATGAAAATACCTAAACAGTTAACAACATTTAATAAGAAATGAAAATTAAAAAATGATTGTTTAATAAATTTTAAAATAATTCTTGTAAATATTAAAACTAATTATGAATTATAAAATTGGAATTGATTTAGGTGGAACAAAAACCGAAGTTGTTTTATTGAATAGTAACAATGAAGTGATTATCCGCGAAAGAACGAATACAAAAAAAGATTCATATGATTCTATTCTTCATACGATTGAATCTTTAGTACATTTAGCAAAACAATATATACCAGATAAGCAAAACTTTACAATAGGTATTGGTATACCCGGTATAATTGACTCTAAAAGTGAAAAAGTAATTAATGCAAACACGACAATTTTAATCGGAAAACCATTAAAAAAAGATTTAGAAGAATTATTAAAGACAAAGATATATATAGAAAATGATGCAAATTGTTTTGCCTTGGCAGAATCCATTGAAGGTGCAGCTAAAGGTTTTAACTATGTATTTGGGATTATAATGGGAACAGGATGCGGTGGTGGAATTATCATCAATAAACAGATTTACAAAGGCAAACATGGCATTGCTGGAGAATGGGGACACTTTTCTATTGACCCAAATGGTCCAATGTGTTGGTGTGGAAATCGTGGTTGTATAGAAACCTTAATCTCTGGAAGCGGATTAGAAAACCAGTACTATACTATTACGGGTAAAAAACTTAGTGTTCCAGAAATTATAGCCAATGCGAAAAAACAACTTGAACCTGAAGCTTCTCTCTATGAAAAGTTTTTTGATAATTTTGGTCGAGCAGTTGGTGGAATCATCTCTTTCTTCGATCCCGATGTGATTGTACTTGGTGGAGGATTATCAAACATAGAAGACTTATATACAAAAGGTGTTGAATATGTAAAAAAATATGCTTTCTATCATGATATACAAACTCCCATATTAAAAAATCAATTAGGTGATTCATCGGGTGTTTTTGGTGCTGCCTGGCTTGGTTATCATTCTATGGAATAACTTTTTTTAATTATATTGACTATGAAGTTTATAAATCTAATTTTATATATAATATTTCTAATGATAGGTATTCCTTTTAGAATATTACCTTATAAATATTCTCAAAAATTAGGTTATTATATTACTAAATTTTCTTTTAAAATATTAAAAAAATATCCTAAAATCATAATCACAAATTTAGAATATGCTTTCCCGCAAAAAAATAAACACTTTTATGAAGAAATTTATAAAAAAAATATAATATTTATTGGGAAACTACTCGCAGACACGTTTCTAAAAAAACGAATGAATCAGCAGTGGTTTAAAAAAAGAATTTTGTATACTAAAGAAGTTTTAGAAATTGAACAAGAAATCGAGAACCGA
>JBEQAN010000279.1:0-2911 GCA_041640315.1 Leptospiraceae bacterium | reverse complement strand
AAGATAGCATCGAGTTTTGTTTTTAATTCTCCATCTGATTTGAATTTGGGTATAACCTTAATTCGCATAAATTCATCCGCTGTTTCATATCGAATGATGATTTCTTCATCACGAAAAGGCAACAATCCATATTCAAAAATTTCTATGAAATGTTTTTGTCTTACGAGCTCATTACGAAGATCTTTTTTAATTGCATTTAAAACTTGTGGTTCTGGATTAATATCAAAGGCAGAAGGTACAATTAAATAGGTAGGATCAAAGATTGTATTGGGTAATTTTTCTAAGGGCGGTTTATTTAATTGTTTTAAGTCCAATTCAAATTCATTAAATAAATTTAGTTTTTTTACTAAAGGTCTATTATTTACATATTTTACAATACTTTTGACTGAATATTGTAAGATTTCACTATAAAGACTTTGGATATTTATATCTTCAGTGGAAGGCAATGAGATATAGCATGATTGTAGGTTAAGCTCTTTGGTTTCTTCATTATAATTAAATATACATAACTGTTGAATTAATTTATCATTAATTAAATTTCTTAAAACCGATAAATAATTATTCTTTGGGATTTCTAGTAATTGTAATTCTTTTATAGGAACTTTTAATGTATAGACCTTTCCAGCCCTAATTGAAGATATATTACTTAAACTATGAATCGTTTTATAAATCGTATGATGTATTTTTTCAGAAACTTGGGAGCCTTTTATGGCAGCTTCAGATTCTTTAATCAATTCAAGAAATTCGTATATTAAAGCCATTATAATGTATTCTTCAATACATCTATAATTTTTTCATAAGCAACTTCTACAGAATCAACTATTTCAAACAAATTTCTATCTTCTGGGGATATAAGCTCATATTCTATTAAAAAATCGAAATCAATCAGCCGATTCCAGAAATCTTTACCATATAAAAATACTGGAACTGTGTTTTTTATGTTTTTTGTTTGTTGTAGGGTTAATGTTTCGAATAATTCATCTAAGGTTCCAAATCCTCCTGGAAAAACAATAAGAACCCGCGCATAATATAAAAACCAAAATTTTCGCGTAAAAAAATAATGAAAATCAAAGTTTAATTCATGAGTGATATAGGGATTGGGTAGCTGTTCCTTAGGTAATTCAATATTTAATCCGATACTTATTCCCCCTGCTTCATGTGCCCCTCTATTAGATGCTTCCATTATACCAGGCCCTCCCCCACTACATACAATAAATCTACGTTTATATTTTTTTGCAATACTTTTTGACCACAATGTTATTCTTTTTGACAATTCCCTAGCATCTTCGTAATATTTTACGAACTCTACGATTTTAGAATTTGCATATTTATCTACCTCTTCTGGTGATGGAATTCTTGCAGAACCATAAAAAATAATGGTATCGGTAATGCCAAATTCTTCAAAGCGTTTTAATGGATATAGATACTCTGATAAAATTCTAATGGGACGAGCCTCTGGACTCATCAGAAAGCTTTGATTATGAAAAGCCAATGGTGGCCTTTCTGAACGATGATGATTTTTAAAATTTTCTTCTCTTTTCATAAGAACTTATTTAAAAATATGTATAATAAATTTAAACATTATGATCAATATGAACAATGCAAAAAAAGACCTTTATGATTGCAATCTATATTTTTTAGTTTCTTAAGCAATTCATAAGAAAAAATTGCCCTTTAAATATGAAAATTGCTGTTGATGTAAGGCCACTTGTATACCCCGGTACTGGAAATGCTATTTATCTTTATCATATTTTAAAAGCTTTGTTAGAAATTTCTGAAAAAAAATGGAAATGGTTGTTTATTTCTAATAAAGCTATCCATTCCGACTTCTTTGATTTAATACAAGAAAATACAGATTTAATCATTGAATCAAGTATAAATCCCTTATACAAAATAGGTCCTATTTGGTTTCATCTTGAAGTCCCAAAGATATTAAAAAAACATCAAGCAAATCTTTTCTGGTCTACGTTATTTTTGCTACCCTATGATATAAAAAAATTCATTTCGATTCCCACAATTCTTAACATTCATGATCTCAATGCATGGGTAGCCCCACACACGATGAAACGCTGGAATGAATTCTATTTAAAACTTTTTACAAAAAACTCTTTAATGAATGCGGATGAAATACTTTGTCTATCGAACACTACAAAAGAAATTCTTTTAGAGGTATTCCAAGAAGAAGAGATTATAAAAAATAAAAATTTTCATGTCATTTACCCTGGAATCATAATTCCACCACAACAAAGAAAAAAACCCTTACAATTACCACAAATCCATGATTTTTATTTATCCGTTGGTACCTTAGAACCAAGAAAAAATTTCGAAACTCTAATCTATGCATATATCGAAGCTAAAAAAGAACTACCTTACCTTCCACCACTCGTAATTGCAGGTAAATCTGGATGGAAAATGAATGAGACTTTAAAAAAACTTTCGAAAAATATGTTTAAAAATCATGAAATTTATTTTATCAATGCGCCTACAACAGAAGAATTGTTTTGGCTATATGAGAATTGCACTTTATTTTTATTTCCAAGTATTTATGAAGGTTTTGGTCTTCCTATCTTAGAAGCTGGTTATTTTAAAAAACCTCAAATTTTATCGGAGATTAAAATCTTTAAAGAAATAGGTAGCTTTATTGAGGGAATTACATACATAAGCGAACCAAAAAATATAGATCTTTGGAAACAAGCAATTTTAGCAATTAATAAAAGAAAAAAATCCCCTATAAAAAATACCAAAATACATCATTTTGATTATAAAACATCTGCTGAAAAAGTACTAAAAATTATAGAAAAAAACCTTAATTAATTTGTGCCTGGCTTCATATTTTGTAATTCTTTGATATATTCTACGGTGCACAATTGAAAACTTAAAGTTTCACAAGGTGTTATATTGATACATTCTA
>JBEQAN010000278.1:0-2912 GCA_041640315.1 Leptospiraceae bacterium | reverse complement strand
TTTTTTCTACAGAATGATGGTTTTGTAGAAGTTATAAAAACATCCCTAATATTAAAAAATTCAGCTATTTTATATACAGATCAAGAAGACTTTTTAAATCAATTAGTGGAAGTAAAAACTACCTTACCACCATTGGAATTACTATATTACGTAAAATCTCTCGAAAAAATTCTTGGAAGAAAAGAACGATTTCGATACGGACCTAGAGAAATTGATATTGATATTTTATTTTATGATACTACAACCATAAAAACTGAAGAACTTATCCTTCCTCATCCAGGTGTTTATGATAGAGAATATCTTAAAATCCTTTTTAAGGAATTTGACTTATCTAAGTATAATTATTAATTTGTTTTTCTTGCATTGTAAATCTACAACACCGATTACAGAAAATACAAATCAATTATATAACCATCCAATTTTTTTTATCGATAATGTAGAAGTTTCTATTCGATATATTCCTCTAAACCATTTAATAAAAAATCAAGATCACATCAGCGAAGATGAATGGACTTTACATGCAATCATGTTTTTTCAACAAAATGAAATTTCTTATGCAGAATATTGTTTTATCGAAGCAATCTCTCAATCTCTAAAAAATCATACACCTTACCCGTTGGAACTAAACAAAACTTTAAAATACTATTTAAATCTTTTATTTTTCTATGAATTTCTAAAAAAAACATTTTCAAATGAAAATTATTCAGAAAAACGTAATGAATCGTTAAAACAATATATCGAGTTAATTCAAAACCGAGAAGATTTGGCTATTCTAACAATACATGAAATACGAAAAAGAAATTTCAGCAAATTGGAAGAAGATTTTGTAGATCAATACAATCAATTAAAAGAAAATCATACAGAACGTTTTATCTATGAGTATATATTAACTCACTTACAAAATCATAAAATTCATAGTAGAAATTTAGACTATTATTTTAAAATTATCCATCAGATTTCATCAAAATCATTAAAAGAATCTCTAATCCAACAGTTAGGATATTATTTTTACTACAAAAAAGATTTCGAAAGTTATATCAAGATTTACGAAAAGAATCAAGACTTAGTTAAATTAAAAATAAATTCCTCAGGTAATATTTTTTACATAGAATTTTTATTTCATGCTTATGCAAATCTTTACAAAAAAAAACTTATTCCAATACCTGAAGATATATATAACAATATCATTCTCTTAAAATACGTGAACGAAAACACCTACAAAATCTTCTTAGAATATTATTACTTCGAAAAATTTTTATTTAGCAAACATCTGGATTACAAGAAGATTAAAATCTATCAGAATTGTGATGAATCCTCCATATTGTTCTTTACATGCCCATATATGTATACCTTAAAAGAGCTAATGTTCCAAAAAGAAATTTTTGGAACCTATGATACAGATAAGCTGAATCAAATTAAAGATTTTATAATAAATTTTAACTAATTTATGAATCAAAAACTATTGATGATTAAACCAGGGGCATTAGGAGATACGATTCTAATTTTTGATACATTAAAAAATTTAAAATATCATCATTATGATGTTACCTTTGTTGGAAATGCTGATTATGTAACTTTGATAGATTATTTTGATCTGGGGAAAGGCATTTCGATTGATAATCCTATATTTCTTCCTTTATTCTATGACAATATATCCATACAATCTAAAAAATTAGATCGACTTCTTCAGTTTCTCGATTCTTTCCCGCTGGTATTTTATTATGCTAAACACAAAGATGAATTATTTTATAAATTAAAACAACTTAAACATCAATCTATATATTTTATCTCTTCTATACCCCATGTTCCCATCAGTGTTCGATTTCATTTACTAAAAAATACCTTAGAAAAGCTAAATTTAAAAATCCATTTTAAAGATGCATTTATGGTACATACTCCTCAGAATAAAACCTTAGTGATTCATCCAGGAGCTGGATCCATTCAAAAGCGATGGGATATAAGAAACTTTATGGACCTAATTCAATTTTTAAAAAAGAGTTTTGAGTATATTATTTTAGTATATGGACCAGCGGAACAAGATATACCTTTTTTACTTCAAGATTATAAACATGAGATTTCTCTACACTTTATCACATCCTTAAAAGATTTTATCCAAATGATTCAAAAAAGTTTTTTTTATATAGGGAATGACTCGGGGATTACACACTTGGCTTCTTATATTGGAATCCGAGGGATAGCCATCTTTGGTAGAACTGATCCTATTTTATGGCATCCCTATCCTTGTCTTCATTGTTTATATGAAGTAAATCATGATGGGATAGAGTTCCCATCTCTCGATTTTGTTAAATTGTATTTACAATTTATACAGCTTTGATTTGAATTTTTTTCACAGAAGGTTGGATCTTAGGAAGAACTAATTTTAAAACACCATCTTTAACGGTTGCTTCGATTTTATCTTGATCAATTTCATTACTTAATTCAAAAGAACGTTTATAATCTCCTATACCATATTCAGAGTAAAATAATCTATAACCTTCAGGAATCACATTTTGGACTTTTGCTGTAATCGTTAAGATATTCTTTTCAATTGTAATATCTACATCATTTTCGCTAGCACCGGGAATCTCTGCATATAAAATATAATCATTGTTATTTTCAAAAATATCCACTTTGGGAATATAATAACGCTTACCTTTTTCAGCTTTTTCTACCTGACGATTTTGTTCTTGTTTGATTAGGTTGGTCATACATACCTCCTCAATATAAAAGCTTTATATAAAGAATCAAGCAATTTATAAACCAAAAAAGATATTTTATGTTTTGTTTTTAGTATATTTTTTTTATTTAAAATCCGTCATGAATTGACTAAAAAATTTTCAAATATATTTCAAACAAATGATAGAAATTTTTTAGTTACTTAGAATCTAAACTTGATGATATTGATTTTCAGT
>JBEQAN010000277.1:0-2919 GCA_041640315.1 Leptospiraceae bacterium | reverse complement strand
TCGTCCTTAGCATCCTCTGGATTTAATTTAAAATCTTTATAAATATTTCTTAATAATAGAAGGCGATCTGTTTCGTCCATAATGGTGAAGGGAGTTCTGTATCCAAGGATTTCAATTTCTTTTTGTAAAATTTTATTACCAAGTGCATGAAAAGTAGAAATAATCATACCTCTTAGATGAATTTTATCAACCAAGGTTTTTAAACGATCTTTCATTTCTTTCGCACTTTTATTAGTAAACGTCACTGCAATTATTGAATGTCCAGGAATATGATTTTGAATCATATATTGAATTCGATGAACAATTACACGTGTTTTCCCACTACCTGCACCAGCGAAAATAATGAGAGGTCCGTGAATCGTTTTTACCGCAAGTAATTGTTCAGAGTTTAACTCCATAGAAGAATATCCTTTTTTTTGGAATATCTTATAACGTCAAATTTCATTGTATAATAAACTGATTGCAAGATAACATTTCCTTAAAATTTAGGATTTAATGCAATTAAAAGAATATGCAATTTTTGATTTGGATTATACGATAATTCCTCATGATACAATTTTTCTATTTGCTAATTACATTTTAAAAAAATATCCTTGGCGAATATATTATATATTTTTTGTCATATTAGCGATACCTTTTGCATTATTAAGAATTCTTCGTTCTAAGGAATTAAAACAAATCTTTTTAAGTTTTTTATGGGGTATTCGTAAGGACGAATTAGAAACATTTTCCAAAGCATTTGTTAAAGAAATTATATCACCTTTAGTTTATCCAGAATTAAAAAACGAAATACAATACCTAAAACATCAAAATAAAATTTTAATATTAAATACTGCAGCACCAGATTTTTATGCAAAATACATTGGCGAAGAATTAGGTTTTCATTATGTAATAGCAACACCTTTTGAAATTAAACCAAAACAAAAACTTTTTCCACGGATTATAGGTAGTAACAATAAATCCTATGAAAAAATTAAACGAATGATACCCTATTTAGAAGATATATATCAAAATACTTTAAAAAATTTCAAACCCCATAATAGTAAAAAACCTATCTATCCCATTTTACTAAAAAATTCTATTGCTTATTCTGATAGTATTAATGATCTCCCTTTATTGCGATTAACCGAAAAGGCAAAACTCATAAATCCTGTTGATGGAGAACTTATCAAAGAAGCGATGGAAAAAGATTGGGAAATCCTAAGACCAAGAACCCCTTATAGAAATTCCATAGAAAAATATTGGATAATTCTCAAACAAAGCCTTGGTCTTTATTTTTAAATGTGAATTTATTTTTTAAATAATTTTATCAATTTTTTATAATTTGAATCCAATCATTTAATATTTTTATATTTTTATCTATGAAGTGGAAATGACTAAGAAATTTAGATCTTTTTAAGGATTCAAAGTAAAATAATAGAATTTCATAAAATAAATGTTTATTAATAAAATAAGCTGTACTATTCCAAGAGTAAGAGATTTCTATTAAATCTTTCAGAATGGATATTCCAAAAGTTTTTAATTCTTCTTCTAATATTGTATTCTCAAATATAGGATTGGATTCTTGAATGTAGCTTTGGATAAACATTTCTAAGTTCTGAGGTATATTTGATTTTTTCTCGATTTGAAGGATTTCTATTTCTCTTTGAAGTAATAGTGATAATAAGTTATCTATTTCGTTTTGCCAAAAGGTCATTAAGGCATTGAAAAGAAATTCGTAGCGATTTTTTTCGGAATAAAGTAATATATAGGAATTTTTATATTTCTCTGGTATGGGGAAAATATCATGATGTAATTTTTCATTATAATAACTCATGATATAGGTACCATAGAGCTTTTGTTTTAACAATAATACATAGTTTTTATAAGGACTTGTTTGTTCTGGATCCATCGAGAATTTATTTTCTAAACGTTTTAATACTTCGAGTTCATATTCATTTAAATCTTCCATCATATTTATTTTAATTCAAAATAAAATCAATTGTCAATATGGAAATAAAAAAAACTTATCTTGATGAAATGAAGTTTAGTGGTTTCTTGAGTGGAAAAGTAAAAGTTTTACCAGAAGATTTTATCGTGAATGAAAAAATATATCTAGATATAAAACCGATAGAACCACATCAAAATATCGAGAAAGGATTTTATTTATATCGCCTTAAAAAAATTAACTGGAATACCTCTGATATTTTGATGCGAATTGCAAAAGAAAATAAAATCAAATTAAAAGAAATTCAATATGGCGGAAGAAAGGATCGGTATGCTATTACAACTCAATATATTACTTCAAAACATATTTTAACGATACCAAAGGAATATCGTAATAAAATTGAATTAGAACTATTAGGAAAAGTCACTGAACCAATGTCAGCTCGTTTAATTTTAGAAAATGAATTTATCATAACGATTCGAGCAATTCAAGAAAAAGAACTTCCACTAATAGAAAAAAATATAGAGTTTGTTCTCCATCATGGTTTTATTAATTATTTCGATAGCCAGCGTTTTTCTACTTTTAAACAAGAGAGGGGGATTCCCGCATTTTATTTGTTGAATCACGATTATGAACGCTTTATCAAATTTTATTTAATTCAAACTTTAAGTACTGAATCAAAGCAAGCAAAAGATAGGAAATACTCTTTAGAAAAATTTTGGGGGAATTGGCAAGAATGTTTAAAAATATCTAAAACAAATCTCGAAAAAAATCTATTTAGTTTTTTAGTGAAAAATTCCCATCGAAAAAATAGTTTTAAGGAATGTATGAAATTTATCCCTAAAGAAGAATTAAAATTTATGATTTCTATTTTACAAGCCTTTATTTGGAATCATTGTATTGCGAAGTTTCTTGAAAGAACTCTCTCGTCCACTGATTTACTATATTTTAAAACTCGTATCGGTCCACTTATATTTTTAAAGCAGTCAAAA
>JBEQAN010000276.1:0-2937 GCA_041640315.1 Leptospiraceae bacterium | reverse complement strand
GAAGCACAAATGATTCTTGTTTTTATAGCGGGTTTAATACAGGGAAATTTCATTTTAAAAAATAAAAAATTTTTTCAACCACCGATAATTAATTTCTTAAATATAATGAAAAAGAAACTAGAAAATAGATAAAAACATTTATTATTTTTTTATAATATTTAGTATATCGTATATATGATAGCTTGCAATACTAAAATTAAATTCATGGATTTTAAAGTTATAGTTTAAATGATCCATTAATTTATGTTTATACTTCATATATAAAGAATAATCAAGAATATCCTCCTTAATTTGTTTTGAAAAAGTTTTTAAAATCATTTCCCCATCAGAAAAATTTAAGGTATTTAAAATCAATTTTATTTCATTATAATTGAATCCATCAGATTTTAATAGTGGGATATCATACGATATAATATGTTGAATCTTAGGTTCATAAAAAGTAGAAATGATACATTCCTTATCTTGAATACAAATTTTATAAATCCTATGAATATTAAATTCTTTTAAATAGAGACCTATGATTTTATGAATATTTTCATAAATAAGAATATCATTCACGAAATTTAAAAAAGGGTTTTTAAAAATAAAATAAGAAATGATGATAGAATTACTTTCTTGAGCTAATAATCTAAATGAAGGTAATTTTATAATATTTCCATTAACAAGGATTATATTTACATATTTTTTATCTATATTCTGGGGTATATAAACATATATTGTGTTATCGTATTCTAATTTTATGGGATAATTAAGATCTCCAATACCTCCATAAAAAATATGGATTGTTGGATGGGAGTTTAAAATTTTTTCGCGAAATTGAAGTTTATAGACATTTCCTTCTTTTTTTGGAATATAATCTTTTAAATGAATTTGATTAAAAATATCTATTGTTATTTGCTCTTTTCTTTTCTCTAAGTAATGAAGAAAGGGAGCAAATAAACCATTTATACTACGGATTGGAAATACAGTATAGACGGAATCATCTGGATAGAAAGAATATAAATTTTTATAACTTTCGATAATGGATTTTATCAAATTGATTTGATATGAAGTTAAATCATTTAATGTATTTTTAGTTTTAAAGTTATCCCAATGTTTATTTATATCTTTTTTATAATCATTTTTTATAAAATTTATAAAAAATGTTTTTTTAATTATTAAAAAATAAAAAGAACTATCAAGATATTTGGATTTAGGTAATATAATCATACCACAAGGTTTATGAGGTTTATAGAGTATCCAGAAATCTAAAAATATATTATGGGTATAATCCCAAAGTACGATATTCGCGTTGGGCGATATTATTTGTTTTGGTATAAGGGATTCTTCAAAAATACACTCTAAGGGGATAGAGATTAGGGTCGAAAAACTTAATCCATCGACTACATGAGGAAAAAAATTTTGATTATTATAAAATATTTCGCAAACAGGTTGTAATAATGTACTACTAAGGGGTGAGTAATCAAACATTGTGGGATTTGGTAAAATATGATTCTTTAAACATGAGGAATAAGAATTTGAAATAAATTGATTGGTTTTACATGAAGGAAAAAAAATAAAAAAAAATATAGTTTTTATAAAAATTAAGAAAAATGCTTGAACAAATTTTGACATTCTATAGTCAGTATAAATGATAAAAAGGAATATAAAAGTATTTTTTAATAAATAAATAGTTAAAAATATATTCCGAAAATTAGGATTATTTTGGAGGTAAAAATATGAAAAAAACATTATTATTTATGGTGATATTAACACTTTTTGCATATTGTAGTTCCAAAAATGAAGCGAGAAGAGATGCAACGACTGTAGGTAGAGAAGGTTGGGTATTCGAAGGCTGGGCATGCGCACCAGATGCTGCGAAAGCAAAACAAGGTTTAAGTCCAGCACAGTATTGTTCAGATAAAGATCCCAAAGAATATTTATATATGAAATTCTCTGCTGCTGCTTCAGAAAAAGCAATCGCGAGTGGACGAATCGCTCAGATGATGGCTACATGTAGAGACGCTGCTTTGACCCAAATTAAAGGGGATGGTTTATCTAAGATTATAGGAGATTACCTTGAACAAGCATCTGGTGTTCAAGATGGCCAGTCTACTGGGGTTGCAATTGTAAGACAAAGTAAAGGTTTAATTAAAGGTGTGGGTCTTTATGATTGCTGTGCTATAGATAATGATACGGGTAAATGTGTGGAAGAAGGCAAAAAAGAAGATTGGTCTCAATGTATGTGTGTAGGATATATGAAATTTACTGGTGGACAAAAAGCTTTTGAAAGTATGGCACAATCTTTAATGGCTCAGTAATTTCTTAAAAATATAATAAGGGTTAACCCCCTTATTATATTACTCTTGATACAAATTTTTAATTAAATTTCCTTTTAGTTTCATCCATTTCCGATAATATTCGATTCGTATCATACCTTTTTTAATATAATCTTTGTTATGAGGTATGCCATTGGGATTTCCAGTATTGTGCATTCTAAAACATATATCCCATTTTTTCTCTATAACATATTTTAAATAATGCTTCCGTATATAAGCTATACTCCATAAAAGATGATCACTACTACGCAAATCATCAATAGAACATCCTAAATCTAAACAATGATATCCCATAATTTGGGTTAAACCATAACTGGTAGAAAGCATTTTGATTTCGGAATCACTTAAATGAAGAATTTTTTCTCTTGGTATGTTAGCAAAAGGAATTCCATATTTTTTTAAATTCATAAGTCGATTGTAAATCGTAGGTTCAAATCGTTCACTATCCCAATTACCTGGAGGATAGGATTCTAAGGAAATCAGTGCAGCTAGATATTCTGGGCTTACTTCTGTTCCCGATGTGGCTTTCATGATAATTTCATGATAAGTTGTATAAATATGATACATGATGGCATCATCAACATCTTTAAAACAATTCGATAAAGTAAGAATCGTTATG
>JBEQAN010000275.1:0-2939 GCA_041640315.1 Leptospiraceae bacterium | reverse complement strand
TCTAAAAAGTTTTATAGATATCTCTGCTGGATTAGCTATTATGACCTATTCTTTATATACCATTACAGGTACTCATGCTGATGCAAAACTTTATTGGACTATACCTTTTGTTGTTATGGGCATATTCAGATATTATACTTTGTTAGATAATCCTAAAAATATTGAAGGCAATCCATCTGATGTTTTACTTGCTGACATTTTCCTTCCTATTGTAATTGTTTTATGGTTAATAACTTGTTTTGGATTGATTTTATATCACAAAATAAAGTTTATATAAATAACTTTTTTAATTTATATATTTTTTTAATAATATTATAAAATTTTATTAATAAGTCAAAATTATAATTTCATTGATAATAACAAAATTTTTTATAAAAAATCAAAAAAAATGATATATGATCTTATGTGAAAGATAGAAATCAATATCAAACCCTTGAAAAACAAAAAGTATGCATTCATTTAAAACCCCAGCATTATGTCTACTTGAAATATTTATCCCGAAGGAAGTTTCATGGGAATATTTCAAAAACTATTTTATATTTACTATCAAAATATTTGAAATATTTGTATAAAATCAAACAACCCCAAATCAAACGAAAAACAACTGCTACCTATCAACCAAAGACAAAAGAATATAAAAAATATATAATCTTCATAAATCCCACCTACTGGGCAAAGCTAAACCATCTAAGGAACTACTTAGGTTATTCTATGAGCTTTATCATTAGAATCACCTTAGATTGGGAGATGTCCAATGAAACAACAATAGAAGAAATTATTATTTTAAAACCCCACCTTGAACCACATGAACTATTATCACTACCCCAAACTCTTTTATATAGTTATATACATAGGGTTAGAGTAAATTTTGTTCATAGAAAGATTTTTATGGATTTTTATGATTGTTTTTATTAACTTTGGGTTTTTTTAGGTTTGATTTTTTTAATTTTTTATAAATTTTCTTTTATTTCTAAAAAATAATGAAAAATAGTTTTTTCGGTGATAATTTTATAATTCCCTCGGATAAAAGCATTTGTGGTTGTAATCATAGGTTCTATACATATAAAATTTTTATCTATGGGAGAGTAAATTTGACAAACTTCAAAATGTTTATCCATGTATATATCCAAAACATATGTGTTTTGTAGTAATTGTATTTTATTGTAATTATTTTTCTCATAAAACTCTGTAAAACCATCATCGAAAGAATGATCGATTGTAAAAATATAACCTTCATCATCTTGCCTCAGTTCTTTTTTTATATTTTCAAAATAGGATTCAATAGGAGAATTCTCCCCCAACGGAATAAGATAGGAATCGGTGTTGATATGTTTTTTTGCTGGTAATTTTAACTTAATAGATTGTTTGTCTCCATAAAGATTGAAATAGGGATGAAAACCAAAGGAAATAGGGAGTTTTTCTTTTGGATCAATTGTTATGTAAAAATGAACTTGGTTTTCTTTTATCTCTATTTTATAATTAATGGAATGTTCAAAAGGAAAAATCTTATAAAGTTCTATTTTTGAAAAATCGATTTCTGCACTAATAGATTGGCTGTCAAGATAAAAAGTTTCCCAATGTATTTTCCATAAATCTGTTTTTAATAATAGCCCATGAATTGGTAAGTGATTCGCATCAAATTTTGATTCCTTAGGAATGCTTATCTTTTTATCTAATAATAGAAATTCTGATTTAGATAATCGATTCGCATAGGGATATAAAAAGGGGATACCCGCAATATCCCAATTTTTTTTATATTCAGAAACTTCATAGGGAAAGTATAAAATGGGATGATTTTTATAATAGATCTGAGAAACAGTAAAACCGCAGTCTTCAATGATTTCTATAGTTATAATAGAATTTTTAAGTGTTATCATTATAATTCATCGCTTTGAATGATTTTTACATTGTTTTGTAGTAATTCTTTTTTTATATTTTGATGGTAATTGTTTTCATCTATTCCTCTAGTTGCATCTTCAATTAAAACTACTTCAAAACCTTCTTTTATTGCATCCATAATAGAAAAATAAACACAATAGTCTGTTGCAAGTCCTGCAAAATAAAGTACTTTAACTTGCTTTTCTTTTAAATAACCCGAAAGACCTGTACTTTTTTTATGTAGATTATCATAGAATCCACTATAACTATCAATATTAGGATTGGTGCCTTTACGAAATATTGCTTCTATGGGTTTAAGATTAAGATCTGGATGAAATTCCGCTCCTTTTGTTCCCTGTACACAATGATCTGGCCATAAGGTTTGTTTAAAACCGTCTAGATCAATTACATCAAATGGTTTTTTATTAGGGTGATTACTTGCAAAACTAATATGATTTGCTGGATGCCAATCTTGTGTTGCAATTACAAGGTCAAATTTGGGAAGGATTTTATTCACAATTGGTACCACCTCATCCCCCTTAGGAACAGGTAATGCTCCATAGGGCATAAAATCATTTTGAATATCAATTAAAACTAATGTTTTCATATCCAACCTCTCTATATTTAATTAAATTCAATTTTTATAATTGTTTGTATTTTTTTATTAACTCTTCTCTTAAATGATACAATTTTGTGCTTAAACCAACTTTATATATATGAGGGTTAATAAACCGTTTATATTCATCTGATAGTTGCATTAATTGTTCTTTCACATAGCTTGCGATTTCTTGTATTGATTTTTTTTCATAAACTCTTTTGCCATTTTCCATTACTTTATGGAGCAATGGTCTTTTTTTATAAGTATGAATATCCATAGTTTTTATGGGATCAAAGGGATGATGCATCTTTTGAATTTCATTCATGGATTCATCTCTTAAAGCTATGACATCTCCGATGCACGTTGTACCATCATACAATCGATAGATTTGTTTTTTTCCAGGTATTGTAGTTTTTAACAACGTGTTAGAAACCTTAATTTTAGGTTCTCCTTGAAATTCACT
>JBEQAN010000274.1:0-2960 GCA_041640315.1 Leptospiraceae bacterium | reverse complement strand
TCTTTAAACATTGTTTTAATTCGATATACCATAAATAGCATCATAGTATAAAAAACTGGGATCATAATGGGATTAGCAAGATTTTCGCCTTCAGGGGATAGAAAAATTTCTCTTTCTAAGGAGAATTTTAATCCAGATTGATATGAAACATATGCTAAGATTTCAACTAAGATTATGATGTATATATTAATAAAATAAATAAATTTTCTTGTAAATTCATAAAAAGAGATTCCTACAATTGGGAACATAGGTATTATAAATAAAATAATACTTTTCCATATAACGGAACTATTGTAAGAAGATTTACTTGCTACAATAATATAAGCAAGAAAAATCATAGTTAGGTCAAAAACAAAGATAAAATAATGAATCAAATTATTGTTTTTATTTTTAAGAATATAAATATGATAAAAAACACCAATTAACAAAAGAGAACCAATCCCAACTGAAAATGTGATCTTTTCTAATAAACTAATTTCGTTAAAATTAATTAAAACAATTAATCCATAAATCAAATTTAATGTATGTCTTATATAAACATAGCTTAGAGGTCCGAAGCTATGCTTTAATTGTTTTATTTGCTCCATACTTTAATTTCATGGAGCAATGATAAATTGTCTATAAAAAATTGGAATAAGAGTTAGAATTTATATTCATTTGTAGTTTCTGATAATTAATAAATTTTTTATATATACTCAAATCCAACAATTAATTTCTTTTTGAATCAGATCTTCATAGGTTTCTTTCTGACGAATGATTTTGATTTCTTTATTTTTAGTGAGTAATACTTCAGCAGGTCTTGGCCTACTATTATACTGGGAAGACATAACAAAACCATATGCACCCGTAGTTAAGATAGCTAAGTATTCTTTTTCTTGTAAGTTGGGTAGAACTCTATCTCTTGCAAAAAAATCCCCTGTTTCACATATAGGACCAACAATATCAACATGAATATGATTCATTTCCTTAGGATGAATTACAGGTAAAATTTCATGATATGCTTGATACAAAGAAGGACGAATTAAATCATTCATAGCACCATCTACAATATAAAATGATTTATCATAATTTTTTTTCTTATATAAAATTTGAGTAAGGAGAATTCCCGCTGGACCTACAATACTTCTTCCAGGTTCAAGAAGAATGGTACAATCATTTAATAAATCAAAGGGTAATTTAGTAATAATTTTTTTGATAAATTCTTCGGGTTCAATTGCATCTTCGTTTTTATATCGAATCCCTAAACCTCCTCCTATATCAAAATATTTTAGTTTTTTATATTTATTAAATATTTTGATAAATTCCTTAGACTTTTCTATAGCTTCGAGCTTAGAAGAAATATCTATGATTTGAGATCCAATATGATAACCAAATCCTTGGACTTCAATATGTTTTAGTGATAAAGCAAATTTCAAGACATCAATAAATTGTTCTGAAGGAATTCCAAATTTATTAACCCTAAGACCAGTAGAAATATAAGGATGAGTTTTTGGATCAATATTTGGATTGATGCGGATGCTTACTGGTGCAACCGTTTGTAATTTTTTTGCCACCTCATGAATTGTTTTTAGTTCGCTGATAGACTCAACACTAAAGAGCATTATGTTTTCTTTAAGAGCATACTCAATTTCTTGTTCAGTTTTCCCTACACCAGAAAAAACAATTTTATCTGGGGACATACTGGCTTTTATACAACGAAATAATTCGCCCCCACTTACAATATCTGCCCCTAAATTCTCTCTTGCCATAATGTTAATAATAGTTAAATTAGAATTTGCTTTAATAGAATAACAAAGCTGAATAGGGTAATCTTTAATTCCTCTTTTATAAGAATTGATTCTTTCTAAGATAATGTCTTCTGAATAAACATAAAGGGGGGTAGAATAGGTTTCTATGATTTTTAATAACGATATGTCTGAAAAGTGTAAAATAGAATCCTTATAATAGATACCTTGATGATTCATGATTCTACCTAATTTTTTTACTTTCATAATAAGAATAGTGATTTTTATGATTCAAGATAGTTTTTAAAAATCTAATTCAAAAAATAAAAATACCGATAATAAGTTATAATTTCATAATTGATGGTTTAAAAATGATGTTCCATAGAATTCGAAAAATGATAAAGTTGATTTTTATTTTATTTTTTTTAGAAGGTATATTATATTCTCAAGGTCCTTATCACGAAAATGATACAAAAACAAAGATACCGGATACGGAATTAGAAATCCAAAAAGAATCGGAGTTGGATTGGAAAGATTACGAAATACCAGATCTATTTCCAGAGTTAAAAATCTTGGATCAACTGGATCCAAAAACATCTGAACAGTATCTCAAATCCGCAAAAAACAATTATGAATTAGCTTTAAAAGTGATAAAGCAAGGAAAAGAAGAAGTGAATACTATTCCCTCACAAATGGAATCACTGCCCGAAAAACACTACTGGCAAATTTTGGAAAAACAAGAAAAAATTCAAAAAAAACAAAAAGAAATTATGACTCGTTCTTATAAAGAAGCGAAAAACTATATTATAAAGGGACTGAAAGATTTAGAAAATATAAAATCAAGTAAAATCCTTCAAACCGATTATTATATCAATTTAAAAAGTAATTTACTTCGCCATTATGTATTAATTCAATTGTCATTAAATGATATTTCAGGTATAATTCCTTCTATCGAAGAATATTTTTCTTTAAGAAAATCTCATCAAGAAGAACCGCAACCTTATAAAATTTTAGCTTTTTGTTACCAAAACCTCGAAAAATCCTCCAAAAGATCAAAAGTCAATGAAGAAATCATTATGCAATATAAAAAATTAAAATATAAAAATCTAGTACAATATGTAATTCTTAAATATGGCAAAAGCTCTCCACAATATGAATATTTAAAAAAAGAGATTGAACGAGAATTTATACAAGATATTTTATAACTTGTGAATCAAAATTTAATTAAATATGGCT
>JBEQAN010000273.1:0-2962 GCA_041640315.1 Leptospiraceae bacterium | reverse complement strand
TTGTTACATTGATTATTTTGTGTATTATGTTAGTTTTGATTTTTCTAAAAAGTGTGTTAAAAAGTTATAGCTATAAAGTGAATTCAATAAAAAATTGAATTTAATGAGTAAACATCCTGTTATTGCTGTTAGTGGTAGTATTGCTGCGTATAAGACTTGTGAACTTGTAAGAAATATAACAAAAAAAGGAATCCCAGTAAGGGTTATGATGACGAAAAATGCTACGCGCTTTGTTGGACCAGTAACTTTTTCTGCCTTAACCAATATGTCTGTAATCTTGGACAATTGGGATGAAGGAATGCTCCATATTGATATAAAAAATGAAGCCTCTGTTTTTGCGGTTGTTCCTGCTACAGCAAACATCATTGGTAAAATGGCTAATGGAATTGCTGATGATGTTGTAACAAGCACTTATCTTGCTTTAAAATGTCCAGTATTAATTGCGCCAGCTATGAATCCCAATATGTATTCTTCTAAAGCGGTTCAAAGAAATTTGAAAATTTTAAAAGACGATGGTGTTATTATTTTAGATCCAACTGAGGGAGAAGTAGTTTGTGGTGATATAGGATATGGAAAAATGATGGACGTGAATTTAATTGAAAAAACCATATTACAGTATCATTATGAATATCAAAGAAAATTATGATTATAAGAATTTTCGACTTATTGTAACATCTGGCCCAACGCGTGAGTGGATAGACCCAGTTCGATTCATTTCTAATCCATCATCTGGTAAAATTGCTTATTATATAGCTCATCATGGCTTAGGTCTTTTTAAAGAAGTGATTTATATAGCAGGTTATACAGATCGTAATTATAAGGTGTTAAATGGGGCAAAAAATATTTCTGTTGATACAACTAATTCTATGGCAGAAGCAGTTTTTAATGAATTACAAGATCAAACTATGCTCATAATGGCAGCAGCTCCAGCGGATTATACTCCAGAGGAATTTCAAAAAGAAAAAATAAAAAAAAATGATCAAGAAGTAATCCTTCGTTTAAGACCTACTATCGATATTTTAAAAACAATTGGTATAGAAAAACAAAAAAAATATCAAAAATTAATTTTAGTTGGATTTGCTGCTGAAACTTATAACTTAAAAGAACATTCGTTGGAAAAATTAAAGAAAAAAAATATTCATTTCATTTGTGGTAATCAGGTTTATAAAAATGAACATGGTTTTGGAGATAATGTAACAACTGTTTATATTTATGATAAATGGGGTGGGGAAGTTTCCATTGGTCCTGAAAAAAAAGAAGAAGTAGGAAGTAAAATTTTAGATTATATAAACAATCGTTTAGCCGAAATTTATGATCAAATATGATTGTTTTACTGTTAACAGCATTAAAAGAAGAACTTGAACCTATACTAAAAATCCATCCTTTTGAATTTGATAAACAGATTCATGCATATCATTCTTTAAAGTATCCAACCTTTTTTGCCGCAACTACAGGTCCCTTATTACAAGAAAGAAAAAAGATAAGAAAAATCTTAGAAAATCTACTCCCTGATATCATCGTCAATGCGGGATTAGTGGGAGTTTTAGATGAAAGAGATAAGATTGCTATAGGGGATAGAGTAAAAATCAATACCATTGTAAAAGTGGAAAATCTTGTTCAATTCGCAGGTGGTCCAGGTCGATATACACTTGCAACAGTTAATAAACCAATCTTTGATCCCGTAGAAAAATTAGACATAAAATATAACGTTCATGCTCATGTATGTGATATGGAAGCTGCATATTTAATAGAATTAGTAGGTTCTTATGAAATCTTTAAAAAAGATAGTTATATTGTGTTTGTCAAAGTTGCAGGAGATAGACCCGAAAATGCATATCTTTTTGAATATGAACATTTAATTCGTAGATGGAAACAGAAGTCATTGAAAGAAAAACTAAAAATCCTTTTAAATTCACCTCTTGGTTTTAGAAATTTAATACGTTTACTTCGAATTAAACAAAAAGCCTTGAATTCTTTAGCAGAGCATACATTAGATGTAGTCAATAAAATTTATACTCATAATGGATTACCTCATAATATAGGAAGTATTTTTATTCCCCATGAAGAAGTAAATATATTATGAATGTATCTCTTATTATAATTATTTTAATCATACTAATTATTATTGTAGGAGGGATTTATCTTTTATTAACTAAAAAAGATATTTCAGAAAGAGCCTTAGAACTAGCAAGGCAAGGAAATTTTTTAGATGCAAGAGGCCTCATAAGAGATAAATTACAAAAGGAGCCAGAAAATCCTAAATATCACTACCTAATGGCAATTATCTATAAAATGGAAGGTGATGAAGATAATTATATTGAACATTTAAAAGAGTTATACAAGTTAAAAAAAACCGTACCAGAATTACCTTTCTACGAAATTATCAATAAAATTGCAGACTATGAATATAAAAACGAAAGATATACAAATTGTATAAAATTGTATGAAGAAGCTTTAAGATATAACAAGCAGAATATTGAAGCCTTAGCAAGGTTAGCTTTTTTGTATGCAGGTTTAGAAATGTTTGAAAAGGCAGATCAATATTTTAAAGTTCTTTTGACTATTGCTCCAGAAAACATTGAATTTTTGTTAGGACGAGGAATTATATATTCTGCACAAAATAAAAGAGAAGCTTTAGAATACTTTAAAAAAGTTTTAGAAATTCAACCTTATCATATATTAGGATTATTGTTTACAGGTATAGAAAGTTATAGAAGAAAAATTTATGATGATGATTTAATTTTAAAGTTAGAAGAAGTTTTAAAAGAACAAACTTCAATGGAAATTCGTTATATTTTTCATAAATTGTTATTAGGAATGTATTATTTAAAAAAGAATTATAACAAGGCATTATATCATGTAGAAAATGCTCTACAGATAGTTTTAAAAGAAAATCTTTTAAAGGATGAATATTATATTCGAATTACCTATGCTTGTCTTGGAATACTTGGAGGCGATATAG
>JBEQAN010000272.1:0-2965 GCA_041640315.1 Leptospiraceae bacterium | reverse complement strand
AAGAGAATTACATGAAGTTGATAGACTGACATCTTTTTTTGCTATTATTCAACAAGATCCTATTATATCGCAGGTGAAGTTGATTGCAGAGCCCTGGGACTTAGGAAAAGATGGATATCAAGTGGGGAATTTTCCACCCGGTTGGTCTGAATGGAATGGAAAATATAGAGATACTGTTAGAAAAGTAGTAAATGAATTCGAAAATAATTTATCAGATTTCGCAACTCGTATTTCTGGTTCAAGTGATTTATATAAAAAAGACGATAGAAAAACATATTCAAGTATTAATTTTGTTACCTGTCATGATGGATTTACCTTACGAGATCTTGTTAGCTATAATGTGAAACATAATGAAGAAAATGGATGGAATAATCTTGATGGCACAGATGAAAATTATAGTAAAAATTATGGTGTAGAAGGCGATACTAACAATCAACATATACGATTATTAAGATTAAAAAAACAAAAGTTATTCTTAACAACATTATTTATTTCTCAAGGTGTACCGATGCTTCTTGCTGGAGATGAGTTAAATCGAACTCAATTAGGTAATAATAATGCTTATTGTATAGATAGTGAGACGAATTACATTCATTGGGATATAGATGAATATGGTTGGGAATTACTTACTATTACGAAATATTTAATTCATCTAAGAAAGACGAATGAAGTTTTTAGAAGAAAGGAATTTTTCGAAGGCGAAGAAAAGAAAATCATGGAAGTAAAAGATGTCTATTGGATACATTCTGATGGTCGAGAGATGAAAGAAGAAGATTGGAAGAAAGAACTTTGTCTTGGAATGATTCTTCCTTCGGAATTTGGAGAGCGATTTGACTTTTATACAACCTTAGAAGGCGATACTTTTTTTATCATTTTTAATTTTTCTAATATTGAAAAAAAGTTCAAGATACCAGATGTGATCTTAGCAAACTGGAAAATCATTTTTTCTACGAATAAATGTCTTTTTATAACAGAAGAAGAAAAAGAAGGTATAACGAACATAGAAACCATTGATTTTGTACTTCAAAAATATTTAGTTCATCATATTCATCAGAGTAAAAATCATAAACAATTTTTTGAATCCTTAGAAATCATAATGTCAGATGGTAGAATATATGTTCCTAATGATATAATTAATGTCCCACCATTTACAATTCTTATATTGAAGGCGAATAAAAATTGGAGGGAAGAACATGTTCGAAGAAATTTAAGAATGAAATTACTCGAAGAATTATGTCAAGATGTAGGGATACAAAAATTTTATAAAGATCTCAATGGAAAAGAATATCAATTATCTCCTAAGGATTTGTTTGTGGTTCTAAGATCTTTACATATACCTATTAAAGATTTTTCTTCTATCGAATCTGTTTATGAAAATTATATCAATGATAAATGGTTTTTGAATACTCAACCCTTTTATATTTTTACAAAAGATGTTGAATATCATATAGAATTAATCATACCAGAAACGATAAAATCTTTTTCTATACAAATTTCTAATACGAATTCCCATGTCCTTTATAAAGAGAAAATCCAAGAATATACTATAATAGAAAGTCATTATATTAATTTTTCACGATTTAAAAAGCTAAAATTACTTAAAATTAAAATAAGTATTAAATATGATTTTAATTATGGATATTATAATTTATTTATATATCACGAAAATGTTCTTTACGCGAAAGGAACGCTGATAATCGTACCAGCAACTTCCTATATGAATCGTACCATCTATACGGGGATTTGGATTCAACTTTATGCTTTAAGAAGTTATACAAACTTAGGTATAGGAGATTTTGGGGATTTAAAAAAACTTGCCTTAAAGATCAAATCATATGGATATAATTTAATTGGATTATCACCCCTCCATCATCTACCTTTACAAATGCCTCAACAATTTAGTCCTTATTATCCTGCAAGTCGACTGATGTTAAATCCAATCTATATAGATATTTTCTCTTTGGATGAATTTCATAGTTCGGACAAAGCATTAAAAAAATGGAAGGATAATCTTGATAAAATCGAGAAAGAAAAAAATAAAAAAATTATCGATTATGAACTTGTTTATAAAATTAAAAAAGAAATCCTTTATGAAATATATTTGGAATTTGTTACTAATCCAAAATATGCAAATAAATATAAAGATTTTTTGAAATTTAAAGAAAATAATGAGTTATTACTATATCATGCTTTATTCGAAGCAATTACGGAAGTTTACGGAAAAATCCAACCACCAAAGGAAATTTATAAATATCATTCTTCTATACAAAAAGAATTTATTAAAGAACATAAGGACAAAATTGATTTTTATAGTTATTTATTTTACACAGTAGAAAAGCAATTTATTTCCTTAGTAAAAGATTTAAAAAAACATAATATCAGTATTTATTTAGATCTTGCCCTTGGTTGTGCTCCAGATCAAGCGGAAGCAATATATTTTAGAAATTTCTATCCTTATATATATCCACAGAACGCGAGAGCAGGTGCACCTCCAGATCCTTTTTCTCCTAGGGGTCAAGATTGGGGTATTACCGTTATGAATCCTCTTATGTTAAAAAAATATGAATTTAAACCATTTATGCAATTAATCCAAAGAAATCTTTTTCAGGATACTTTACTAAGAATTGATCATGTGATGTGGATGTATAGACTTTTTTGGATTGTAAAAGAAGGAAAAGAAATTACTTCTACCTATATTCGATATCCGGAACAAGAATTGTTTGGTATTTTATGTTTAGAAAGTCATAGAACTAAAAGTATTATTATTGGAGAGGATCTTGGAACAGTTCCAGAAGAAGTTCGTGAGATTATGAATCAAAAAAATATATTAAGCTGGAAAGTTTTATATTTTGAAAAAGAAAACGAACAATATAAAGATCCACAAACTTATCCACTTAATAGTATAGTTACGATAAATACACATGATTTACCGACCTTAGCAGGATATTGGATGGGAAAAGATGTA
>JBEQAN010000271.1:0-2969 GCA_041640315.1 Leptospiraceae bacterium | reverse complement strand
GTGGATGTTCCATAATTATTTTTAATAAATCCCTGTACTGGCATCTCAACAGGTATATAAGAAAAAAAGGTTTTTAATTCTTCTGAATTTAATTTTTGAATGATACCTTTTAATTGATCATTCACATCCGCTAATATTTCATTGTCTAATAATGATATATTTAAAGAAATTTGTAAAATTTGCTCAATGGTTTCTTGGCTACAGGCTTCTTTTTGCTTTATACATTCATTTGTAAGTTTTTGGAGGTTTTCGATTTGATCGAATGTGGTTTTTAAGGCATAACCACCTTTTCCTTCTTTACTTTCGACTTGAAGTTTCTGATGTATGATAGCAATAGTTTGAGCAAATTTTATAATGGTATTATGCATAGGGATAATTTCTTCACCCAATCGCGAGCTTTGAAGGTAAAACTGACTATTTGTCACACCCATATCATAATACTGAATGTTTTGAGAACTTCTTTGTATAATCATAATAATAGATAAAATGCCTGTGATAACAATCAATAACAATGAGAATGTTAAAACATAAAAATTGATGTGAAGATTTAAAATACTACTTTCTGAATGGGGAATAAACATAATGGTGATTTTTTGCTTTCCTTTTTTATGAATTTTTGTTAACCATTCATAAAATTGATCTTTGATTTGTTCCCATCGATTTGTTTTTTGTTTGATGGGAAGTTCTAAATATTTCGCTATCTGCTCTTTTTCTTTTTTTTGTATTCTTTTCTTAGGGTTGCTTTTAATAGGGTATCTTTTCTTTTCCATTTTATGACTTTTTTATAAAATATGATAAATTTTCAATTTTTTTTTTCGTTTACAAAATAAAAAACGTTTATAAAATTTACACTACTACAAATAAATACTAACCTTATTTCAGGGTATTGTATGGACAATATTATAAATCAAGATCAACAAAAAAAAATTCTTGGGGAATTAAAAATTGGCGATACTCATGCACCTTGGCAAAGGGAATTTTTTAAAAATATAGAGGGATTTAAAAGTTTTGGTGTTTCCGAAGAGAAGGCAAAAGAATTATTGATAAATTATATCAAATTATCTTCTGAAGTTCCACCACCTGCTGTAATGAAAACCTTTGAAGATCCTTCTAAATTAGAAGAAGTAGGGGTTTATACAAAGCAAAATCCTCAGTTAAGAGACTTTGTGGTGGAGTTTTTAAAACCATTAATGCAAAATTTTACCTTTGAAGGAAAAGAGAACCTTGAGTATATTTTACCATTGGCCAATAAATTTCCTGTAACCTTAATTTCCAATCATCAAAGCCATTTAGATGCACCAGCTATCTATGTAATGTTCTATAAAGAAGGCGGTATTGCACGAGAAATAGCTGATAGACTAGTTTTTATCGCTGGTCGTCTTGCCTTTACCGAAGATTTTACACGACTTGGATTATACATGTTTGATACTCTTTTAGTTTGTTCCAAACGGGATATGTCGCAAAACCCAAGCTTAGCAGATGTAATGACGCGAATCAATATGAGGGCTTTTCGACAATCCCAACAATTACAAAAAGAAGGAAAAATCATTGCTATATTTCCAGAGGGAACAAGAAGTAGAACGGGGCAATTAATGTCTTTTGTTGATGCAGTGTATCATTATGTAATGAATAAAATTATTATTCCCGTCTCTCTTGAAGGAACTGATGATATTTTACCTACTTCAACATTTTTATTTAAAGCATCAAAAGGAAAATTAATCTTAGGCAAGCCAGTTTTAGTAGGTAAACTCTCTCCCAAAGAAATGGAGGAATTACCAGAATATGTGGATAGGTTAGAAATACCAGATTACGTCCTTGATAAAAAACAATACGTAATTGACTCTTTAGCAGTTCTAGTAGGTCGAAATCTTCATAAACACAGACATGGTTTTTATCGAAATTTATATAAAGCTATTGATCAGAATGAGAATATCCTAATCCAAATTCCAAAAAAACCTATAGAAAGAGTTGTAATCATAGGACATTCACCTTATGCCTCCGCTATGGGTTGTGTTATAGCAAACAAAGATACTATGATTAAAATTTTTATTTTAGATGAAGAAAAAGTTCATAGTTTTAATGCAAAACAATTGGATCAAGATCATTTCCCTTTCTTTAAATTACCACCTAATATAGAATATACAAGTAATCCAGAAGAAATTTTAAATGCTACATTAATTATTCAAGCCGTACGCCCTTGGGAAATAGAGAAATATTATAGTGTAATTAAATCCTACATCAATCAGACAGATGCACCTATCATTAATGTCGCCAAAGGGTTTACATCTTCTAAAAGTGGTTTGATTATAGATGATTTAATTCTTCATTATAATATCAATCCCGATAGATTTTATGTAATGGCGGGAGCAAATTATCCCTTACAAGTAATGGAAAGAAAAATTACAGGATATGAAATTGCTGCATATTCAAAAAATAATAAAATTGATTATTTTATTCAGCTTTTTAGTAATATGTATGTTCATGTACGTTCAGCTATCAATCCAAATGATATTCGGGGTGTACAATTGGGTGGTGCTTTAAAAAATATATATGCTCTTGCTACTGGTTTAATAGATGGATATTTTAGTAAATATTATGGTGGAAATAATGATAACACCTTATTTCATCTTTCAAATCGTTTTTTTAGAGAAATGATAGCCATAGGAAAAGAGCTAGGAGGGAAAGAAGAGACCTTCTATGGGTTATCTGGTTTAACAGATATGATGTTAGCATGTTTTGGTCAGGATTCCAGAGACAGACAATGGGGATATGATTTTGTATTTAATAAAGCGGATAAAAATCGCATTAGCTCTGGTTTATTTGGTGTTAAGATATTACCTAGGCTAATTTCCTTAGAAATGGAAAAATATCCTGTTGCAACCTCAGTGTATAAAGTAATTTACGAATCTGTACCAATAAATGAAATTTATGATACTTTATCATTAAAATTAAAAAAGTTTTAATTGATT
>JBEQAN010000270.1:0-2974 GCA_041640315.1 Leptospiraceae bacterium | reverse complement strand
AAAAATCAATTCTATCGTCTGGAACTTCACCATGAATCATTAAAGGAATTTTATATTTTTCCATCAATTCAAATAAGGGATAGTATTTTTCCAAAAGAGTGATATTGATTCCTTCTTCTGAGTTTGTGGTTGCACCTGCTGGATAAAGTTTTATACCAATTAACCAATCATAATTATGAAATTCTCGAAGATCTACGGGACTTGTAGAAGGATGTAAATAGAGTGTCATCAATGGATTAATCTCAGAAGAAATTTTTAAAATTCTATTTCTGTATTCTTCTGCTTGTTTAATGGTAATGATAGGCGGTTTTAGATTTGGCATTACAACAATTCTTCCAAATTTAGAACTGTATCTTACTGTATCTTTTAAATATTCATTATCCCTTAAATGTACATGAAAATCATCAGGTTGTATAATCTCCGCTACTTTTTTCATTTTAAATCCCACCTTTTATTTTTTATTTATATCATCTACAATTGTTTTTTCTAAATAATATATAACTTTTTGAGAGATTTTCTCGAATAATCTTCTTCTGGCATTAAAATCACTTTCATAAGATGGTCCTTGTAAGTTATATCGTATAGAGTCATAAACTTCTTGTGCAATTAATGTTTCTTGATTTTTTTTATAAATTTTTATTTCTATCACTAAATCTATTTTATAACTTGCTGGTTGGAGTTCATTAATATATAAAAGAACTTCTCTTCTAAATAAGAGTAATTTACCACTTAAAAAATACATTGCCTTAGAATCTTCATTGGTAAGTATTAGTAAATTTCTTTGATGAAGTTTCGATTTTAATATATCAATCAATTCTTGATGTATAAAAGGTTCAAAGGTATAATTATTAAAATTTTCTATATAGACAATCTTTTCTTCGTCTGGAATTTCTTTTAATTCTTTATAATATGTTTGACACGATATAAAAAAAAACATTACTAAAATTAAAAATAATTTATATCTCATTTTAGTCTTTTTTTTCTTTTAAGGTTTTTATGAGTGTTTTGATATTCTCTTCTAATGATAGAAATTTTTCTTTTTTTATTTGCTTTATATTTTGATGGGAATCAAAATAATAGTTATGTTCGCCTTTTTGAAAAAATTGATAAAACTTTAATTTATAGGACTTATTCTGAAAAAGAGAAAATTTCAACTCTTCGAAATCAAGGGTTAAGTTCATATCCAATATAAGATCCATTTGATTTTTATCCGGGATATCATTGAAAGTAACCTCTTCTTCCAACATTAAAATTGCATTGATTAAACTTGAAGCAATATTAGGAGGAACTTCTTTTCCATTAAACTGCCATTGATTCTTTTTGATTTGTTGTAGATGAAAATTTTCTGCATTAAACTGAAATACTACGTTTGAAATAAAAGAACGCTCAGGTAAGGTAATGATTCTTTTATCGATTAATTTAATTAGCTGATCCATAAAAAGAGGTTCATTTGGATATGAAGATTTCATTTGTTGGAGTGTAGTTTCTATCCTCTCCCATGGATAGGAATCTATAATATACATTACGTTGCTAAATGTTTCTTGTTTTTTAATGACAACAGGATAACCTTTTTGTAATTTCTCTCCTCTACAGATTTCATATGTCTCTGCTTTAAAACAAACACTATTTTTAAAATATTCTGGATTAAATTTATAAATAGCATCGGAACAAAGAGGCGATACATTTTTAAAAAAGTTTTTAACTATTGATGATGCTATATATTTTTTATTAGTATTATTTATAAATACATTTAAATATAAATTATCACTATAAGTAATATTGATATAGACTGGTTTTTCTAAGAAAAGAATCGATTTGGTAGAATTTTTATCACATTTTTTTGGTGATTCGCTTTGGTAAAAAAAGAAAAAGATACCTAAAAGCAATAAGAATATCCCTATATAATAATAATGAGATTTGAATTTCATATGGCTTGTAGTTTATGTTTTTTATTATAAATATAAATAAAAAATCCTACAATCAAAATCATTGTTAAGGGTATAATTATAATACCAATAATAAAAATTTGTGTTTTTGTATTCTCTTCAATTAAGATATTTTGATTTTCACGTCGTTCTTCAAGAATACCCGGAACATTCATTTTACCTGAAAGATAAAACATTGTATCAGTTGCCAATTGAAGATTCAAGTTGTAAATATTTTGTATTAAATATTTATTGGTAATCCATTCTACACCAGAATAAAAAACTACTTTTGCTTGCCCCATTTCGTAAGTAATGCCAAGAACAAATCGATCATTTTTTTCCTCAGGTAAATTATCTTTTTTTAAGTTATAATTTATGTCATTCCAAGTGGTGTAAGGGGTAAACAAAAATTCTTTTATAATAGCATTTGATTGCTGAGAATTATCATGGTTCTCTTGTTTTTGAAAATATCCATTACCGGTAAACAAAATTCTTGGTTTATCAAAATTTCGGATATTTTGAGTCAAATCAGTAATACCAATTTGATCAGTATAAATAAAATTTGGTTTCCCTTCTATCTGAAGTAAATTAGATTTTTTAAATCTATAAGGGATATCTAAATTTCGAAACAACCATTCAAAGGTTTCGTTCCCATCTGGATCAATCATAATGCAAAGTTTACCATTTCTTTTTTGGATAAAATCCAAAATAGCATTTTGGGATTCTTTTCGTAAGGGGTATGTGGAACCAGCTAAAACTAAAATTTCTACATCATCTGGTAATTTATCTGGAAACCCTTTTGACTCATTCCATTCATGAACTTCAAAATTATAGATTCTTAATGTATCTATAAAAAAATCGATATTAAAAGGTTTCTTTTGAATTGCTGTATAGCGTTCACCATAACCAGTGGAAAAATATATCTTTATTGGATCACCAGAAACTTGTAGCAAAGTTCGAATTAAATTTTGTTCAAGTTTTTCTAAGTCAAGAGAGGAATATACATAAAATCGTCTTTCTGTATAAGGGATGGAAGTATTTAAATTTTT
>JBEQAN010000269.1:0-2982 GCA_041640315.1 Leptospiraceae bacterium | reverse complement strand
ATGAACATAATCCTACTCCTTCCCATCCTATGAATAAAACGATTAGATTGTCTCCTAAAACGAGCGTCAACATAGAAAACAAAAATAAGTTTAGATAAGAAAAAAACTTTATGAATCCTTCATCTTCCTGCATATAGCCAATGGAATAAATATGAATCAATGTTGCAACAAACGTAATAAAAAGAAGCATGACTGCGGTAAGCGCATCGAATTGAAAAGATAAGGAGATCGTAAAATCATTTACAGGGATCCAATCCCATAATTTTTGTTTTAGAATAGTTCCTTCTGGTTGATTAGTCAAATCATAGAATGCAATTAAACTTAAAACAAATGTTAAAGCAGATGATATAACCGCAACTAAAGCACTTAAAGATTTAGGTTTTTTTTCCTTGTTTACAAAAATCAAATGTAAAATACCATTAATAAAAGCACCAACCAAAGGTGGTACAACAATCCATCCCAATAAATCATATGTGATGATTTTATCCATAATTATTCCTCAATTCTTAACCTTTCAATTTTGTGAATTGATCTATACTAATCTCCTCTCGTAATCGATACATAGCTATGATTAAAGCAAGTCCTACACTTACTTCAGCTGCCGCTATAGCAATTACGATAATAACAAAAACATGACCGCTCATATCCGCATTTAGCTTAGAAAAGGCTATAATGGCTAAATTTGCTGCATTTAACATTAATTCTACCGACATCAATATGATAAAAATATTTTTTCTTGTTAGTACTCCCACTATTCCAATTGAAAAAACTATAAGAGATAGAATGATATAATGTTCTGGTAATAATTGCATTAATTCCTCCTAAATTTTTCTTTTCGCAATCACTAAAGCGCCAATGATTGCTGTTAGTAGCAGTAACGATAACATTTCAAAAGGAAAAACAAATTTATTAAATAACAAATGGCCTACTTCTTTAATAGTTCCAAAATTTTCGCCTATATTAGGTACATTTATATTCATATAGTTAGAAATTAAAAATATAGCTGGAAATAAAGAACCACCTATAACGATAAGGGCAACTGAAATTAAGAGTAAATATTGAGGTTTTAATGGAAGTAATTCTTGCATGGTTAAATTCATAATCATGATAACAAATATTATTAAAACTAAAATACCACCTGCATAAACCAAAATTTGAATTGCCGCAACAAATCCAGCATTTAACATTCCATATAACGAAGCAAGCGATAAAAACGAAAATACTAAATATAGAGCAGATGAGATTGGATTTACTCTTGTAATTACTAAAATTGATGTAACAACTAATATTAATGATAAAATAATAAATAAAACAAACTCAAACATAATTTCTACCCATTTATTTTTAATTTTATTTAAAATAAAGCACTTTTTTAAATTTTATAAATTTCATATATAAAATTATTTTCATTTTTTATGTCTTAATCACATTAGAAGCCTTATGAACATAGGAAATTTTGTCTAAAAATCTTTTATAATGGGGTCCATGAGTAATGGTTTGAGGTTTTGGTGGATTATAACCAGGAGCATGTGGATAATCTTGATTATCATGATCTAATAAAATTTCTTTTGTTAAAATAAAATCTTGTCTTGTATATCCAGCAAAAGTAATCATTGGCATATCCATACGAATAGCATCTAAAGGACATGCCTCTACACATAAACCACAAAAAACACATCGTAAAAGGTCAATATCGAAACGCTCGGGATATTTTTCTATGAATGGATCATCTGTTTCTGCTGCTTTTATATGAATACAGAAGGCGGGACAATTAGTTGCACATAGCATACATGCGGTGCATCTTGGAGAACCATCTTCTCGTTTCATTAAACGATGTCTTCCCCTTGTTGCAGGGGGAATAGGCTTTAATTGTTCTGGATACATTACAGTGGGTAATTTCTCTGGAAAAAATAAATTTCTGATTACATGTTTTAGGGTTAATAATAATCCACTTATAATTTCATATAAATAAAATTTTCTTATTCCCTTTACTTTTGGTCTATTTACAATTTTTGTCATATGAAACTCCTATAATTTCAAGCTTTTTTATTTAAAAAGCCATAACAATTCCAGTAATAACAACATTTAATAAAGATATGGGTAGCATGATTTTCCAGCCCATATGCATTAACTGATCATAACGAAATCTTGGTAATGTCCAACGCACATGAACATATAACCATAAAAAGATAAAGGCCTTCGCAAGAAGCATTGTAATTTGAAATATAGCGGTAATAATTTGGGATACTAACTCTGAATATGTTAAATTCAAAACAACAGGTATCAATAAAAGCGAAATTATGGCTATCCCAAAGAATAAGTAAGATAAAAAGTAATACTCTTTTTGACCTAATTTTTCTTTAAAAAACTTCCCAAATGATTTCGCTCGTTTAAAAGTTAATATTCCAAAAATTAAAAAAGTTAAACTATTTAATATTAAAATTGCTGATAGAGTATAGTGTGGATTCGCTCTTAAAACTTCTGTGGAAACAAAAGGAACTTGATAACCACCCAAAAATAAGGTGGCAATCACTATAGAAGCAACAACCATATTCGCATATTCTGCCATAAAAAAGAGAGCAAACTTCATACTTGAATATTCTGTATGGTATCCAGCAACAATTTCGGATTCTCCTTCCGCAAGATCAAAGGGACTTCTGTTTGTCTCTGCAAAAGCAGCTACAACAAAAGTTATAAAAGCAATCGGTTGTAAGAATAATCCCCAATTAGGAAGTGGTAAAGTCGTTCCAAAAATCGTCAAAGCCCCACTTTGTGCTTCAACAATATTTTGGATTTGTACATCTTGATAAGTCATTAAAACCGCAACAATGGATAATCCCATTCCTAATTCATATGAAATCATTTGGGCTGAAGAACGTAATCCTCCCAATAGCGAATATTTATTGTTTGATGCCCATCCTGCTAAGATGATTCCATAAACCCCCAATCCAGTAATAGCAAAAAGTAGTAATAGCCCAGAAG